>DASZXE010000363.1:0-3772 GCA_035546475.1 Kofleriaceae bacterium | reverse complement strand
CGAGGCGGGCGGCGTCGATGTCGTGCTCCCTGGCGCGAACACGCCCGGCGTTCGAGCGCGAGCTCGCCGACTGTTGGCTCCGCGACGAGGGTGGCTGCACGGGTGGGTCGCCCTAGCAGGTGACGGAGCCGCTCCGCGGTGGGCTATCCCGCGCGGTGGGACCGGAGGTTCGGGAGATCGTGGGCGTAGGTGCTCGGGCACGAGGCGGCCGAGGTTACGAGATTCAATTTCGCCGATGTCGTGCGACGAAGGCGGGCGAGGCGGGCCGCCGCCTCCGAACCCGCGCACCGCCGTCATCGCGGCCGACGCGGCGAGCGCGCCCTCGGCTGCCACACGTCGGGATCTGGGCGCGATCCAGACCGGCGTTCGAGCGCGAGCTCGCCGATTGTTTGCGCCGCGACGAGGTTGGCTGGATGGGGTCGGTCGCCTAGCAGGTGACTGTTAGCGAGCAGGCCACCTGATGCTCTCCGTGCCGTTTTCGGGCGGACTGGTTGAGGTAAGGCCGCAGCAATCCCGTCGTTGCCGTTGATTGGCGGCGGACCAGCTGGCTGAGGTACACGCTGCACTCCGGCATCCCGGAGCTGGGCGTTGTGCTCGCCGAAATAGGTGACGTCGACGGTGTTACTAGCACCGTCGGCGTCGTGCTCCGCGCCGGCCACCGTTGAAGAGTCCGACCCGAAGCACTTCAGAAATCGTCCATCACACCCTCGACGTCAAGACCTGGCTTGCCATGCCTCCGACTGTCGAGGCCGCGCGGCCGGCGACGTGTCGCTGCGGCGAGCCGAGTCGACCGACCGGCGGCCGACTTGGACTGCACGGGCACGGCCTACGAGCTCGACAGCTCCGCGGACCGACTTCCGCGACCGCTTCGCCAATCACAGTGACGCTCGCGTGCCGCCGCTATCGCTGCTCGTACTGCGGCGCGGTGACGACGGTGGTGCCGTGCGGGGTTGCGCCTCGCAAGCACTACGGCTTCGCCGCGATCGCGCTGGCCCTCACGCTCCGGCTGGTCGAGCGCGAGTCGGTTCGCGAGGTCCGACGCCGGGTCTGCGCGTGGCAGCTGACTCGCGAGTCGACCAGCTCATGGACGACGCTGCGCCGATGGGCCGACACGATGGGCGAGCGCTTTGCGCAGGTCGCGATCGGCCGTGCGCCGCCACATGCCGCGGCTCGCACCCGATGGGCACTGGCGTTTGCCGGAGGTAGTGCGATGCCGTGAGGTCCATCGCGGCGTGCTCGTCGGAGATGGCGAGCCCACCGCGTTTGACCGGCGACGCCGTAGGCCGGCGCGTGGCACCGACCGAGACGACTCGACACGCAATTTCGCTGTCGAGCGCAAGGAGTCCTCATGTCCCAAGACCCGCTCCGTCCTCGCGACCACGCCGAGGCGGTGGCCTTGTTCCGTGCCGAGATTGTCGGAAACATCTGTCATCGCGAGATGAGTCGCGGCGAGCTCGCGCTCGCCCTCCGCACCCTCGCTGCATTGCGCTATCGCCCGCCCGGCCGCCGCGCGAGCAAGCAGTTCGGTCTCTCGACTCTCGAGCGCTGGTACTACGCGTATCGAGCCGGCGGGCTCCAGGCGTTACGGCCGTCGCCGCGCTCCGACCGCGGCCGCGGGCGCGAGCTTACCGACGCCCAGCGCACGTTGTTGCTCGACATCCGCCGCGAGCATCCGCTGGCGACGGTACCGGTCATCCTGCGCACGCTCATCGCCGACGGTCGGCTGGCCAAGGACGCCATCTCCGCCTCGACCGTGCAGCGGCTCTATCGCGAGGCTGGCCTGCCTCGCGGGCACCGGCTCGACGGCCACACCCGCCTCCGCTGGCAGGCCGACCACCCGGGCGCGCTGTGGCACGGCGACGTCTGTCACGGGCCGGCGCTCCGAGTCGGCGACACGACCAAGCCGTTGCGGATCCACGCGCTGCTCGACGATGCGTCGCGCTTCATCGTCGCGCTCGAGGCGCATCACAGCGAGCGCGAGGACGACATGCTCGGCATCTTCCTCGGCGCTCTGCGCCGCCACGGCGCGCCCGACGCCCTCTATCTCGACAATGGTGCGACCTACCGCGGCGATGCATTGCGCCTCGCGTGCGAGCGCCTCGGCATCACGCTGATCCATGCCCGGCCCGGCGACGCCCCCGCGCGCGGCAAGATGGAGCGGTTCTGGCGCACGCTGCGCCAGGGTTGCCTCGACCACCTCGGCACGATGACGCTGCTGCACGACGTGCAGGCTCGTCTCCTCGCGTTCCTCGACGAGCACTACCAGCGTGCGCCGCACGGCGGCCTGTTCGGCAAGCAGCCCGCCGAGGTCTGGACGACCGCTACTACGCGGCCCATCGATGAGCCCACCCTCGCAGCCGCGTTGACTACCCGCACACGTCGTCGCGTCCGTCGCGACGGGACGGTCGACGTCGACGGCACCGCCTGGCAGCTCGACCAGAGCTTTCTGGCCGGCGTGGTCGTCACGATTGCGGTCGACAAGACCGGCGTCGCGCCGCCGGTCGTCGAGCACGACGGGCACCGCTACACGCTCCACGTCGTCGATGCGGTCGCCGCCGGCAAGATGCGCCGAAGGCCAAGCCGACAGGCCCCGCCCAAACGCGTCGCGTTCGACCCGCCGGGCGCGTTGCTCGACAGGTTCGCCGGACGTCCGCCGCGTCACCGCGATCCCGAGGAGGGCTGACATGACGCTCCCCTATCTCGCCCACTTCGCGCTCACCGAGGCGCCGTTCTCCAAAGAGATTGCCGACGCCGAGCTCTGGCTCCCCAGCAGCAAGCTCGCCATCGTCGAGACGTTGATCGAAGCGCTCGACGAGCGCGCATCCGTTTCACTGGTCGGCGAGCCTGGCGTTGGCAAGACCTGCGTCCTGCGCGCGCTCCGCCATCGCATCCCCGCCGCCGGCTTCCGCCTCACGTACTGCTGCAATGTCACGCTCGGTCGCCGGGACTTCTATCGCCAGCTCTGTCACGCGGTCGGCATTCCGCCCGTGGCGACGGCGGGAAGCGTGTTTTACGCGCTCAGTCGTCACGTCGAGCAGAGCGCTGCCGAGCGCGTGCATCCGGTGTTTCTCCTCGACGAATCGCACCTCCTGCACCAGGACACGCTCGACCATCTCCACATCCTGCTCAACTACGTCTGGGATAGCCGTGCGCTGCTCTCGTTGATCCTTGTCGGTCTGCCGGAGCTACGCGAGCGCCTCGCGCTCCGACGCAATCGTTCCCTGTACTCGCGGATTCATCACCGCCTCGAGATAAGCGCGCTCACCCCCGACGACACGACCGAGTACCTGCGCATGCGGATGGAGCGCGCCGGCTGCTCCCGAGAGGTCTTCTCCGGCGACGCTATCGTCCTGCTTCACGAGGCCACCCTTGGCGCGATGCGGGACCTCGACCGGCTCGCCGTCGCAGCGCTCCGCGAGACCGCTCGAAAGAAGCGCAAGCTCGTCGAGCGTGACGTCGTCAGCCGCGTGATCGATGCCGATACACGCGAGCGCGACCGCTGACCATCAGCCTCGCTGCACCGGCAGCGTCACACCGCAATGACCATCGACGTGACGTCGTCCGCGCACACCGTGCCGTGGCCCTCGATCAGGCCGCCGCGTTCGCCATCATCAGGCGCGCTCCGTAACAGGCAGGTAGCGCTTCACAGTGCCGCGATTCACGCCGAGCTCACGTGCAATCCGCCGCGAACTCCATTTCATGTCTGCTAGGGCTCGCATCTGGCGAACGACCTCGGGATCGACCATCGAGATGTGGGTGTCGCGCATGGCCT
>DASZXE010000362.1:0-6111 GCA_035546475.1 Kofleriaceae bacterium | reverse complement strand
CGCGCGGGCGACCTCGCGGGCGCGCGCGCGAAGCTCGACGACGTCGCGGCGCAGGCCGCGGTCGTCGACGAGGCGCTGCGCACGATCGGCGCCGCGCCGCCGACGACGAGCGGCGCCCACCGGCAGGTGCGGGCGGCGTTCGTGGACGCGCTCGCCGGCTGGGGCTACCGCCACTTCGCCGACACCCCGCTCGCGCTGTCCCGCGACGCGCTGGCCGGCCTCGCGGGCGCCGACCGCGGCACGCTCGCCGCGCGCACGACGATGGACGACCTCGCCGCGACCGTGGCGCCCGCCATCACCTCCGTCGAGCGGGCGGTCGCCGCCGCCGGGACCGCCGACGACGCGCTCGCCGTCGAGGCCGGCTCGCCGAGCGACTACCGGTGTGCGGCCGGCGCCGTCGCGCGGCAGGCGGCGTGGCTCCACGACGCGGCGGCCGCCGGCTTCCAGGACCTCGAGGTGCGCTTCGTCGGCCCGCGGGTGCAGCAGCTCGGCCTGCCGCTCGAGGTCGCGCGCGTGCGCCTCGCCGCGGTCGAGCGCGACTACCAGGTCGTGCTGATGACGGCCGGCCTCGCCGAGCCGTCGGCCAGCACCGACCCGCTGCGCGCCGCGTGGGGCGACACCTCGACGACGTGGGCGCTGTTCCGGCTGGCCGCGACCGGCTCGCTCGAGGCGCGGATCGCGGTCCTGCTCAGCCGCCACACGTCGCTCGGCGTCACGCTCGACGACACGACCGGCGAGCCGATCGCGATCGCGCAGCACGACGCGCTCGCGCCGCTGCTCGCCGCCGCCGGGCGCCGCGCGCGCGAGCAGGCGATGGCCGCGCGGGTCGCCACCGGCTCGATCCCCGCGCAGACCCGCCTCCACTACCAGGTCGCCCGCGCGCTCGCCGGCGGCGACCTCGCCGATCGGCTCGACGCGCTCGCCGAGCTGTGGACCGCCACCCGCTTCGCCGAGACCGCGGCGATGCTCGCCCGCAACCCCGCTCCAGCGCCGCCCGCCCCGCCGGCGTGAGCGCGCTCAGCCCGGCTCGCGGCCGCCGCCGTCGTCGGGCGCGGCGGCCTCGCGCTCGCGATCGCGGCCGAAGGCGGCGGCGATGCGATCGAGCAGCCCGTTGACGAACGCCGCCGAGTCGCCGGTGCCGAACCGCTTGGCCAGCTCGACCGCCTCGTTGATGACGACCTTCACCGGCGTCTCCGGCGTCGCCGTCAGCTCGCCGACCGCGAGCCGCAGGATGTTGCGGTCGACCCGGCCCATGCGCTCGAGCCGCCAGTTGCGCGACGCGGTCGCGATCCGCTCGTCGATCGCGGCGCCGCCCTCGACGGCGGCCCCGGCGAGCTTCTGCGCGAGCGCGCGGCCCTCGTCGTCGATCTCGAGCTCGAAGTCGTCGGGCCACGCCGCGACCGCGCTGGCGACGTCGCCGGGGTCGCCGCCGCCGTCGGCCGCGTAGAGGATCTGCAGGGCCAGGGCGCGTGCCTGGCGTCGACTGGCGAGCGACATCATCCGAGCGCCTTCCACAGCGAGGCCATCTCGATCGCGGCCATCGCCGCGTCGTGGCCCTTGTTGCCTGCCTTGGTGCCGGCCCGCTCGAGCGCCTGCTCGATGGTGTCGGTGGTGAGCACCCCGAACACCACCGGCACGGCCGCGCCGCCGGCCGCCGCCGCGATCCCCTTCGCGCACTCGCCGGCGACGTAGTCGAAGTGGGGCGTCGCGCCGCGGATGACGGCGCCGAGCGCGATCACCGCGTCGACCCCGCCGCGCGCGAGCACGCGCCGCACGACCTGCGGCAGCTCGAACGCGCCCGGGCAGCGCACGACGGTGATGTCCTGATCGCGGCCGCCGGTGCGCACGATCGCATCGATCGCGCCCGCCACCAGCGGCTCGACGATGAGGCCGTTGAACCGGCTCGCGCACAGCGCGAACCGCAGCCCGGCGGCGGACAGGGTCCCTTCGATCACGGTCGGCATGTGGGCCGGCAATGTAGCACTGGAATGGTTCGGGCCGGCTCGCGCGCTCGCCGCTGCGCTACCCGGCGTCGACCGCCGCGGGCCGCCGCCCGACCCGGGTCGGGATCGGGACGCGCGCGACGATCTCGATGCCGAAACCCTCGAGGCCGACGATCTTGCGGTCGCTGTTGGAGAGCAGCCGCACCTTGTGCAGCCCGAGGTCGGCCAGCACCTGCGCGCCGAGCCCGAAGTCGCGCAACGCCTCGCTCGACTCCGCGACCCGCGCCGGCCCGGTCGCGCGCGGCTCCATCAGCTTGGCGAACGCGCGCGCCACGCTGGTGCGGCTGCGGCTGTGGACGTAGAGGAACACCCCGCAGCCCGCCTCGTCGATCGCGCGCAGCGCCGCCTCGACGTCGGGGCGCACCAGCAGCGGATCGACGACCGGGTCGAGCACCGCGACCCGCACGAGCGGCGCCTCGCTGGCGCTCGCCGGCTCGCCGCGGACGAGCGCGAGGTACTCGGTGTCCTCGACCTCGGTGTCGTAGACGATCGCGCGGAACGGCTCGCCGGGGCCGAGCGCGCCCGGCCGCAGGTGGCCCTCGCTGCGCCGCCGCACGATCGGCTCCTTGCCGAGCCGGTACGCGATCAGGTCGGCGACCGAGCAGAGGACGAGGCCGTGCTGCGCGGCGAACTGCTCGAGCTCGGGCAGCCGCGCCATCTCGCCGTCCTCGCGCATGATCTCGCAGATGACGCCGGCCGGCACCCGTCCGGCCAGCCGCGCGAGGTCGACCGAGCCCTCGGTCTGCCCGGTCCGCACCAGGACGCCGCCCTTGCGCGCGCGCAGCGGGAAGACGTGGCCCGGCGACACCAGGTCCGCCGGCCGGGCGTCGGGCGAGATCGCCGCGCGGATCGTCGTGCAGCGATCGCGGGCGGAGATGCCGGTCGACACCCCGTGGCGCGCCTCGATCGAGACGGTGAACGCGGTGCCCAGGCTCGCCTGGTTGTCGCGCACCATCATCGGCAGCTCGAGGCGATCGATGAGCGCGCCGTCCATCGCCAGGCAGATCAGGCCGCGCCCGTGGCGCGCCATGAAGTTGATCGCCTCCGGCGTCACCAGGTCGGCCGCCATCACCAGGTCGCCCTCGTTCTCCCGATCCTCGTCGTCGACCATGATGACCATCTTGCCGGCGCGGATCGCGTCGAGCGCGGCGGTGACCCTCGCGACGGCGGCGGCGGGCGGAGAGGACGACGTGGCGGTGGACATGGGCCTCCTCGGAGCTGCGGTCGGTCTCAGATGCCGCGCGCGGGCGGAACGTTGCCGGGCAGGTAGCCGCCCAGCAGCTTCTCGACGTACTTGCCGATCGGGTCGACCTCGAGGTTGACGCGGTTGCCCGGCCGCCGCTCGCCGAGCGTCGTCGCGCCGACCGTGTGCGGGACCAGGGCGACGTCGAAGCCGCGCTCGTCGACGCGGTTGACGGTGAGGCTGACGCCGTCGACGGCGATCGAGCCCTTGACGACGACGTAGCGGAGCAATGCCGCCGGCGCCGCGATGGTGAGGACGAGGTTGGCGCCCTCGTCCTTGCGGGCGACGACGTCGCCGGTGCCGTCGACGTGGCCGGCGACCAGGTGGCCGCCGAGCCGCCCGCCGACCGGCAGCGCGCGCTCGAGGTGCAGCCGGGTGCCGACCCGCACGCGCTCGAGCGTCGTGCGGGCGAGCGTCTCGGCGCCGGCCAGGACCTCGTAGGTGCCGCGCGCGCGGCCGCCGGCCGGGTCGGCGGCGGTCACCGTCAGGCAGACGCCGTCGTGGGCGATCGACTCGCCGAGCGCGATCGTCGCGACGTCGATCGCGGCCGGGCGCACGACCATCACCAGCGCGTCCGAGCGGCGATCGGTGCGCGCGACGGTGCCCAGGTCCTCCACCAGGCCGGTGAACATCTCGCTCTCGTGTAGCACGCCGCCGCGGCCCGGCGGGGCTTCATCGAGCCGGTCCGCGCCGCGCCGCCGTCAGTCCGACGACGCCACGCCGCCGCCGAAGCTGAACATGACCGCGGTGCCGTTCTTCACCGCCGCCCCGCTGAGGTCGTCGGTGCTGTCGCCGAACCAGATGGCCCGCGCGCCGAGGAAGAGGCCGGTGTCGTCGTGGCCGGCGATGATCAGGTGGGCGTCGAGCTGGTCGTGATCGGGCCCGTCGACACCGACCGCGTGCAGCGCGCCCATCCACAGCTTCGACCGGCCGAGGCCGAGGGTGGTGCCGACCTGGCCGTAGACGTCGCCCAGCGCGCCGGGGCCGATGCTGCCGAGGCTGGCGCCGACCACCGCCTCGAGGCCGCCGAGCACGAGGCCGCCGCCGGTGCGCACCTCGCCGATCAGCTCGCCGCCGCCGTAGCCGAGCTCGACGTCGAGCGCGTAGACGAAGCCGAGCGCGCGCCGCTGCGCGATCCGCATGTCGAGGCCGAACATGACGCCGGTGCGCCGATCGCCGTCGTCGGGCGCGAGCGAGATGATGCCGAGGTAGCCGCCGCCGAGCGCGCGCGGCGCGTCCGACGTGTGGTGGTACGGCCGCGGCCCCGGGTTCGAGTACGGCGGCACGTAGACGCTGAGCTCGAGGCCGTACGACCGCTCGATCGCCTCGACGAGCGGGCGCAGGAGGCCGACGTCGCGCGCCTCCGGTGGATCCTCGTGGGCGATCGCGCCGAGGACCGTGATCGTCGCGGTCTGGCCGCCGTGATCGACGCACGTCCACGCCGACCACCGCAGCTTGTACTGGGTGGTGTCGACCCAGACCTTGCCCGTCTCCGCCGGGAACAGCGGCCCGGCGACGTCGGGCGTCGCCTCGGTGGTGCCCGGCTGGCACGGCTGCTCGCTGACCGAGACGGCGTACATCGTGCTGTTGCCGCCGAGCGGCGAGGTCGAGACGAACAGGTCGGCGCCCGGCAGCTTGAGCTCGTCGCCGTCGACGACCTTCCACGTCACGTCGCCGTTGCGCGCCGACACCTTCTGCTGCGTGTGGGGCAAGACGATCGGCTCGACGTCGGTCGACAGCGGCGCGCCGTGCGAGGCGTAGGCGGCGCGGCGGATCTCGCCGAGGACGTCGGTGAGCCGGTCGGGATCGCCGCCGTTGACGATCACCGACAGGTAGCCCTTGCGCAGGTCGAGGCAGCCGTAGCGCGCCTTGTCGCCGGTGACGCGCATCGGCCAGTAGCCGTCGGCGAACGGCGTCGTCTCGACCTGGCCGAGCTTGACGAGGACGAGCGCGTCGTCGTAGGCGCAGGTGCCGTGATCGACGTACTCGAGGCCGACGCCGACCGCGACGTCGTCGGCGAGGAAGGTGATGGCGTCGCCGACCACCTGGGCGGCGGGCAGCGACGGCTCGAGGCGGCCGATCGACGGCAAGGTGATCGCGGGGCGCAGCTCGTCGACCATCTGCTGGAGGATCGGCGCGACGTCGGGGCCGACCGCCTTGCCCGGCGCCGGCGTGATCGTGACGGTGGCGGTGCCCTGGTCGACCGGCAGCTCGAGGCAGAGGACGACCTTGCCGCCGGCGGTGTCGAGCTGCGGCCAGTAGGCGGGCGACAGCCACGGGTAGCGCGGCGCCGGCGACGTCCGCGCGACCTTGCCGCACGCGGTGGCCACCTTGCCGATGGTGATCGACGTGCCGTCGTCGCGCGTGAAGGTGTCGGTGCCGACCGCCTGCGTGTGCTGCCACGTCTCGCCGTTCACCGGCACCGGCTCCGCGCGGGCGGCGCCGGCCGCGAGCGCGAGCCCGGCGAGCGCGAGGACGAGCGGGCGCCCGACGGTGTGGCCGACGGTGTGGCCGACGGTGTCGACGTGCGAGTGGACGGACTGCGGCATCCCCGTGCGCATGTCCGGTCATCATGCCGCGGCCCCCGCGGGCGCCGCAATGCCGCTATCCGCGACGCACCCGCCGGTAGCGCAGGAGCCAGTCGTTCCCGAGCCGCACCGGCGCGCCGGCGGCCTCCCACCGCGGCGCCTTCGCGAGCCGCGCGACGGCGAGCGCGCCGGCGCCGGTCCACGCCGGCCCGTCGCCGAGGACGATCGGCGCCTGGTAGAGCCGCAGCTCGTCGGCCAGCCCAGCGGCGATCAGCGCCGCGTGCACGCGCGGCCCGCCCTCGACGAGCACCGACGTGACGCCCGCGTCCGCCAGCCG
>DASZXE010000361.1:0-3068 GCA_035546475.1 Kofleriaceae bacterium | reverse complement strand
CGGCTGCCCGGGCGCCGCGCCGCCGAGCTGCGGCGCCTGCATCGCCATCACCGTCCGCGCCGCCACCGGCGCGGGAGCCGGCGGCCGTGGCGGCGCGAGCGGCGACCCGGCCGCGCCGAGCAACGTCGGCATCGGGATGCTGCCGCTCCCCGGCTGCGGCGGAGGTCCTGCCATCGGCGTCGGCGGCGGTGCGCCGGGCGCCTGCATCCCGAGCGACGTCCGCATCGGCTGCGACTGCGCCGGCGGCGCGGGCGGCACCGGCGGCGGCTGCGACTGCGCCTGCTGCCTCGCCTGCACCTGCGCGCGCGCGACCGCCAGCACCGCCTCGACCGACGGATCGTTCAGCCCCATCGGCGAGATCGTCGGATCCTCGGGACGCGCCGGCGGACCGCCCGGCCGCGGCGCCGCGCGGCTGCTCTGCACCCCGGGCCGCGGCGGCCCGTCGCCGATCTCGCCGAAGATCTCGGTGCGCTGCTCCTCGCCGAAGTCGGCGGCGTGGTCGCGCTCGCGCTGCAACGCGGGCGGCGGCGCGCCCCCGGTGTTGAGCGTCGCCCCCTCGTCCTCGACGAAGCTCGGCCCGCCGAGCATCGTCGGGTCGCCCTCGGCCTTGCCGGCCTCGCCCAGGTGCTCGACGATGTCGAGCTTCGCCTCGGCGGCCGGCTTGCCCGCGATCAGCCCCTCGCGGCCGAGCTTCTTGAACGACTCGAGCTGCTGGCGCTCGCGCTCCTGGTCCTGCGCGAAGCTGTCCTTCAGCCACGCCGACAGCGTCTTGGCGGTGAAGACCTGCTCCTGCGTCATCAGGAACCGCTGCAGGTCGGCGACCATCTCGCTCGCCCACTGGTAGCGATCGTTGGCGTCCTTCGCGAGCGCCTTCATGATGATCGCCTCGACCGCCTCCGGGATCGCCGGGTTGATCTGGCGCGGCCGCGGCACGTCGACGTTGCGCACCTTCTCGAGCGTCGAGAAGTCGGTCTCGCCGACGAACAGGCGGTCGCCGGTGAGGCACTCGTAGAGGATGGTGCCGACCGAGAACAGGTCGCTGCGCCGGTCGAGCGGCAGCCCGCGCACCTGCTCGGGCGACATGTAGCCGAACTTGCCCTTCAGCACGCCGGCCTGCGTGCGCGAGCTGCGCGACGCCGCCTTGGCGATGCCGAAGTCGATCAGCTTGACCTCGCCCTCGTACGAGATGAGGACGTTCTGCGGCGAGCAGTCGCGGTGGACGATCTCGAGCGCGCGGCCGAGCGCGTCGCGCTTCTTGTGCGCGTAGTCGAGGCCCTCGCAGACCTTCGACACGATGAAGCAGGCCATCGCGGCCGGCATCATCAGCTTCAGCTTGCGCAGCCGGTTCTGGACCTGGAGCAGATCCTTGCCCCAGATGTACTCCATCGCGATGAAGTGGGCGCCGTCGGTGCGGCCGAGCTCGAAGATCTGGCAGATGTTCGCGTGGGCGAGCTGGCCGACGATCTTCGCCTCGTCGATGAACATCTTGATGAAGTCGCGGTCCTCGCCCATCGACGGCAAGATCCGCTTGATGGCGATGACCTTCTCGAAGCCCTCCACCCCGTAGCTCTTGGCCTTGAAGACCTCGGCCATGCCTCCCACGCTGATGCGGTCGAGGAGGAGGTACTTGCCGAACGGGATGGCCTGCCGCACGGGACGAGCCTAGGCCCCGCATGAGCTGATCTCAAGGCGAATGGTGGTCTACAAGCCCCAGGGCGCCGCCGCGAACCGGGTGGCTGACACCTTTCGGACGCGCCCGGACAGGATCAGGGGGCGATGAGCCCGGGCTTCGCGACCCCAGCTCAGAAGCGGCCGGAGAGGCCGAGGACGGCGCCCGCGCCCGCGCCGGTGCCCGCACCCGCGCCCACGCCCGCCGCGAACGGCGCCACCACCACCGCCGGCCGCCGCCGGTAATGACGGAAGCCGTCGATCACGCCGTACGCGTACAGGGCGATCGCCGCCACGCCGGCCACGCGGTTGATCGAGAGCAGCTTCTCCGCGGTCGGCCGGCGCGAGCGCCCGTCGACCTCGCAGGTGCCGTCCCGCTCGTCGCACCAGCGGCTCACGATCACGTAGGTCGTGACGTTGGCCGCGAGCGCCGCGCCGCCGAGGCCGGCGAGGATCCAGCCCTTGGTGCGCTCGTGGTTCTGGAACTGGCCGAACGGCGGCAGCAGGTTGACGAGCGCGGTGCGCGCCGGCCGCGGGCGCAGCGCGTGGAGCTCGGCGGCGTGGCGCGTGCGGACGCTCTCGAAGTACGCGACCGTCTCCGGCGGATAGAGGTGCGGATCGAGGTGGCCGTCGAGGTCGAGGCGCAGGTAGGCGAACAGCTCGCGATCGGCGTCGTCGAGGCGGCCCTGCGCGAACGCGGCGAGGCCGAGCAGCTTGTGGGCCTCGGCGCGATCGGCGTCGCGCTGGCGCGGATCGGCGGCGACCGGCGTCGCCCGGTCGATCACCGTCGTCCAGTCGCCGGCATCGGCCGCGGCGGAGGCCTGGACGAGCAGCGTCGCCGCCGGCGGCAGCGCGCCGGTCGGCGCGGTCGCGGACGGCTGCGCGTGCGCCGCGCCGGCGGCGAGCGCGCACACGGCGAGGGCGATCGGCGCGCGCGCGGTCATGGCCGCCCGGCGGCGAGCTGCTCGCGCAGGCGCGGCGCGACGACATCGACGATCTGCGCCACCGCCGAGCGGACGAGCGTGTCGGCGCGGTCGCCGCGGCTGCCGACCAGCGTGTCGGTGCGGATCACGCGCCGGTAGACGAGGCCGCTGCGATCGTAGACGTCGACGCGGGCGCGGGCGCGGGCCTGCGGGATCGCGCGGCCGTGGGTCTCGACCGAGAGCACGGCGATGACGATGGCGAGCTCGGCGTCGGCGTGGGCGACCGCGGCGGCCGGCGCCGCGAGGCCCTGCTCGCCGAGCGGCGCGGCGCGGTGGCCGAGCCGCTCCGCCAGCCGCACGAGCGACGGCGCGACCAGTGGCGCGATCACCTGCGTCTGGCCGTCGGGACCGGCGAGCGCGCCGGTGAGGGCAATCAGCGCCAGCGGGCGGTGATCGGCGGGGAGCGCCGGCGCCGGG
>DASZXE010000360.1:0-6860 GCA_035546475.1 Kofleriaceae bacterium | reverse complement strand
GCGGCGAGCGGGGACGAGCCGTTCTATGCGAGGTCGTTCGCGATTGACCCGCTGGGGACGGCGGAGATGCTGCTCACGTGGAGGGACGGGCTCATCGAGGCGGGCTGGGCCGGGACCGGCGTGCCGGGCGGAGGGGCGCGGCTCGAGGCGTTCGCCGCGGTGGAAGCGATGGCGGAGCCCGTCATGCTGCCGGGGCCGGCGGACCGGCTGGCGGCGGTGGAGGTGGAGCTGGCGGTGCTCGAGGTGGCTCCGTACGCGGAGCTGGTGTTCGTCGACGAGCGACGGATGTGGCCGCACCGGTGGCGGCGGATCTTCGACCTGCTCGCCGAGCGGGGGACCGCCATCCGGCGAATGGATCGGGCGTGGCACGGGGCGCCTGGGGCGTCGGACCTGGGACGGTTGCAAGCATGCTTGCGCGGTGAGGGCCGGCGGACGAGGGGCCCGGTGGCGACGGCGGAGAGGGACGGGACGGATGCGGCCGAACGGACGCCGGCGCCGGCGGCGGGCGAGGTGCGGGGCGACGAGGCGCAACAGGAGGGCGGTGTCGAAGCACACCAGACGCCGGAGACGGCGGCGGGCGAGGTTCGAGGCGATGGCTCGCTCGTGCTGCTGCGGGCGGCCACCAGCCTGGAGGCGGCGGCGGCCGTGGCGGCGATGGTCGGCGAGGCGAGGCGGCACGAGATCGTCATCGTGCGGGCCGCGAACGAGGGCGTGCTCGACGAGGCGCTGGCCGCGCAAGGCCAGCCGACGCTGGGCCGCCAGGCGGCGAGCCCGTGGCGCGCCGCGCTGCAGGTGCTGCCGCTCGCGGTCGACCTGGTCTTCGAACCGTGCGATCCGCGGCGCGTGCTCGACCTGCTCGGGCTGCCGGTGAGCCCGTTCTCGCTCGATGCGCGGTTCATGCTGTCGCGGGCGCTGTGCGACGCGCCCGGCATCGGCGACGTGCGCTGGCAGCAGGCGAAGGAGCGGCTGCGTGAGCGGCTCGCGACCCGCGCGGTGACCGACGACGAAGCCGCCGGGGGCTCGACGACGCGCTCGCCGCCGGTGGATGGAACGATCGCGGTCGGGGCCGCGACCAGCGCAGCGTCGATGGCATGGGAGGACGGCGGCGAGCCCCCAGCTAACACCGGGGCCGTCGAGGCCGAGAACGGCGCAGCGCCGGTGGAATCGGAGGGCAGCGCCGCGGTCGAGGCCGCCGAGGCCGCCGAGCCCGCGGGCACCGAAGCCGCCATGAGCTCGGCGGGCGGCGCCGCCGCGGACAAGGCCGGGGCGGCGAGGGCCGAGCGCGAGCTCGAGCTGATCGAGGCGTGGCTGGAGTGCGCGCGGCACGACGCCCACCTCGGCGCGCCGCGCGACGAGGTCGTGGCCGCGGCCTGGCGCGTGCGCGAGTGGGCGCGGCGGCGCATGGCGAGCGGAGGGACTGCGATCGACGCGGTCGCGTTCTCGCAGTGCGAGCAGTTGCTGGCGCTGCTGGCCGAGGACGGACGCGAGCGGCTCGACCGGCTGACAGTGCGGCAGTTGCTCGATGCGGTCACGGCGGCGGGCGCGGTCGCCACGGTGAGCCAGGAGCAGGCGGGCCGCGCCGACCACGTGGACCACGCGGACGCGCTGCTGGCCGACCGCGACACCGTCGTCTGGTGGCAGTTCACCGCCGACACCGCGAAGCCGCCGCATCGCGCGCGCTGGCGCAAGGCGGAGCTCGAGGCGCTCGCCGCCTGCGGCGTGCGGCCGACCGACCCCGCCGCGTCGCTGGCCGAGGAGACGCGCTCGTGGCGCACCGCCGCGCTGGCGGCGACCGGCAGGCTCGTGCTCGTCGTGCCGGACACGGACCGCGGCGAGCGGATGACGCCGCACCCGCTGTGGGACGAGCTCGTCGCGAGGCTGCGGCTCGACGACGTCGCGATCGCGCGCCTGACCGTGAGCGCGGCCGAGTTGCTGACACCCGTACCGAACGGTCGCGCGGCCCGCATGGGCCTCGAGCTGGAGACGGAGGCGCTCGCGCCGCTGCCGCTGCCGCCCGCACGGCCCGCGTGGCACGTGGCGCCAGGCTCGATCGCCCCACCGGCCCGGTGGACGCCGGGCAGCATCCAGGAGCTCCTCGAGTGCCCACTGCGGTGGGTGCTCGGCCAGGCCGCCGGCATCGGTGGCTACTCGGTCCCTGCCCTGCGCGCGGGTCCATGGCTGAACGGCCGCCTCGGCCACCGGCTGGTCGAAGTGCTCCTCCAGACCGGCGGCGTGGCGCGGAGCCGCGACGAGATCCTCGGCGTGCTGGACGGGCTGTTGCCCGGCGCGGCGGCGTGGCTGCTGCAGCCGGGCATGGCGTTCGAGCTGGAGCAGCTCAGGCACCAGCTCGCGACCGGCGTGGATGCGCTCGCGCGGCTGCTCGAGGCCGGTGCGCTGACGATCGCCGCGATCGAGGAGGAGGTCGCGGCCCACTGGCTCGGCGCCGAGGTCGGCGGCCGCCTCGACGTGCGCCTGCAGGACCGCGACGGCCGCGACGTCATCCTCGATCTGAAGTGGGGCCACGGCTCCTACCGCGAGCTGCTCCAGCAGGGCCGCGCCGTCCAGCTCGCGGTCTACGCGCACGCGAGGCGCGCACGGACCGGCGCAGCCTCGACGCCGCCGGCGGCGTACTTCTCGCTCGGCCGAGGGCGCGTGCTGGCGACCGATGCGGCGCCGTTCGCCGAGGGAGCCGGGCTCCACGTCGTCGACGGACCGAGCATCGAGCGCACGATCGAGCGCATCGCCGCGACGGTGCCGGTCGTGCAGCGGACGCTCGCCGCGGGCCAGGTGCCGGTGACCGGCCTCCTGCGATCGCCGCCGCTGCTCGACGCGCTCGGCGTCGCGTCCGACGAGCGCGAGCGGCACTACGTGCCGCCGGACGCAGCAGCCGACCTCGCCCGCGGCCGGCAGCCAGCGGGCTGCACGTACTGTCGCTTCGGTCCGATCTGCGGCCAGGCGTGGGAGGCGGGCGAATGACGTCGCCGCCGATCATCGTCGGCGCGAGCGCCGGCAGCGGCAAGACGTACCGGCTCACCGCGGAGGTGACCGGCGCGCTGCGGCCCGATTCTCCGCACCCGGCGCGGATCGAGGGCCTGGTGGCGGTGACCTACACGCGCAAGGCCCAGGCCGAGCTCGCCAGCCGGATCCGCCGCACGCTCGTCGGCGACGGCGCCTACGATCAGGCGGCGCGGCTGCCGGTCGCCTACCTGGGCACGGTCCACGCCGTGTGCATGCGGCTGCTCGAGGAGCTCGCGCTCGACGCCGGGCTGTCGCCGTACCCCGAAGTGATGGCGGACGACCGCGGGCTGCGGATGCGCGCGGCGATCGAGGAGGCGCTGCCGCGGCCGATGATCCACGAGCTGAGCGAGCTGGCGCGGCGGCTGGAGATCTTCCGCGACAGCCGGACCCAGCGCAACGAGTGGGTGCGCCCGGTCTTCGAGATCATGGAACTGGCCCGCGGCAACCGGATCGAACCGGACGCGCTGCCGTCGATGGCGCGGCGTTCCGCCAGCGGCCTGCTCGCGCTCCTGCCGTCGATCGGCGACGGCCCCACGCTCGATGCCGCGTTCGATGAAGGCCTCGAGCAGGCCAGCCGCGCGCTGCCGGCGCCCGACGACGACACCGACACGACGGCCCGGGTGCGCCGGCGCATCGTGGAGATCCGCGACCGCCGGCGACACGGCGACCTGCACTGGAGCGACTGGGCCTGGGCGGCGAAGGCGTCACCTGGCGCGAAGAGCCGGCCTCTGGTGGCGCCGCTCGGCGACGCGGCGGCGCGGTATGGCGAGCACCCCGACCTGCATCACGATCTGCTCCAGTTCACGCTGAGCGTGTTCGAGGCCGCGCGGCTCGCGCTCGCCGGCTACGCCGGCTGGAAGGCGCGGCGGCGCGTCGTCGACTACGCCGACATGATCGATCAGGGCCTGCGGCTCGTCGAGGATCGCGACGTGACGCGCGAGCTCGAGGACCGCCTCGACCTCGTGGTCGTCGACGAGTTCCAGGACACGAGCCCGTTGCAGCTCGCGCTCTTCACGCGCCTGCACCGGCTCGCCGGCCGCTCGGTCTGGGTCGGCGACGGCAAGCAGTGCATCTTCGAGTACGCGGGCGCCGATCCGATGCTGATGGACTCGGTCGTCGACTGGGTCGCGCATCAGGGCGGCGCGCCCGAACGGCTGGAGCGCAACCACCGGTCGCGCCCCGAGCTGGTCGATGCGTGCTCGGAGCTGTTCGCGCGCGCGTTCGAGCCGTTCGGGGTCGATGGCGCGTCGGTGCGGACCACCGCGGTGCGCAGCGTGCCGGCGGAGCTCGCGGGCACACCGCCGTTCGCCGTCTGGTGGCTCGACGGCAAGAGCGCCGGCGACGATGCCGACGCGATCGCCGAGGCCACCGCGCGGATGCTGGCGGAGCGCCGCACGCGCGTGCTCGACCGCGAGCACCAGGACGTGCGCAGCGCGGAGGCGCGCGACGTCGGCATCCTGACCGCGACGAACGTCGAGGCCAGGCGCATCGCGGCGGCGCTGCAGCGGCGCGGCGTGCGCGCCAGCCTGCCGCGCGACGGCCTGATGCAGACGCCCGAGGGCGTCCTGATCGACGCAGCACTGCGGTGGCTGGTCGAGCGCGGCGATCGCGTCGCACGGGCGACGCTGGAGGCGCTCGGCGGCTGGAACGGACTGGATCCCGACGGCTGGCTCGAGGCTCGCCTGCGCGGCGACGGCGACGCGGTGCCGGCCTGGCTCGAGCCATTGTCCGAGCTGCGGACAGAGCTGGAAGTGCTGTCCCCGGCCGAGGTTCTCGACCGGGCGGTGCGGCTCCTCGACGCGCCAAGCCTTTGCGCGCGGTGGCCCGATCCACGGCAGCGCCTCGGCAACCTGGATGCGCTGCGCGCGCTGGCGGCTCGCTACGAGGACCGGTGCGCGCGGCTGCGCGACCCCGCGACCGTCGCCGGGCTCGTGCGCTACTTCGCGGAGGCGCAGGAGCCGGTGCGGATCGGCGACGAGGAGCGCGCGACCGACGACCAGTTCTCGGGCGGCACCGATGACGCCGTCACGGTATCGACGTACCACCGCGCGAAGGGGCTCGAGTGGCCGATCGTCGTCTTGACCAGCCTGGACCGCCCGGACCGCCGCGACGCGTTCGATCCGTGCCCGGAGTCGGAGCGGCTGGAGTTCGATCCGGACGATCCGCTCGGCGGCCGCTGGATCCGCTACTGGCCCTGGCCGTTCGGCGCGCAGCAGAAGGTGCCGCTCGCCGACATCGCGGCCGCGTCGGCGGAGGGGCGCCGGGTCGCCGCGCGCGAGCGGAAGGAGCGAGTCCGCCTGCTCTACGTCGGCTTCACGCGGGCCCGCGACCAGCTCGTGCTGGCGGTGCGGCCGGGGAAGACCGCACCGAAGGCCCAGTGGCTCGACGAGCTGCGCGGCGAGGGGAACGAGGCCTTGCTCGAGCTGCCGATGCGCGCGCGGGACGGAGCGATCGCACGGCTCGCGGTCGCCGGCAGGCCGTTCGGGTGTCGCGTGTACTGGACGGAGCCCGGTGGCGGGGCTGAGCGCGTCGACGTCGCGCGGAGGCGCTTCGCGCGCGGGACCGCGCCGCCGCGCGACCTCCCACGGTACCGCATCACCCCGTCGCTCCGCGCAGCCGGCGAGGTGCAACGCTCGTACGTCGTCGACCGGGTGCGATCGATGGGCCGGCCGTTCGTGCCGCCGCGCCGCGACGACTGGGAGCCGATCGGCACCGCGGTCCACGCGTTCCTGGCGGCGGACGGCTACGCGACGGCCGCGTCGCGACGCCGCGCGATGGCCGACCGGATCGTGGACCGCAGCGCGCTCGGCGGCGTGGTCGACCCGGCGACGCTGCTCGCGATGTCGGACCGGCTGCGGTCATGGATCGACGAGCGCTGGCCCGGCGCCGGCTGGGAGCGCGAGGTCCCGATCAGCGCCGCGCTCGAGACCGAGCACGGCGAGCGCCGCATCGAGGGCGTCATCGACCTCCTCCTGCGGGTCCGCGGAGGCGTGATCGTCGTCGACCACAAGACCTTCCCGGCCCCCAGTCTCGACCTCGTCGCCGACCGCGCCGCCGCCTTCGCGCCCCAGCTCGCCGCCTACGCCGCCGCGCTCGAACGCTGCGGCGAGACCGTCCTCGGCGCTCACCTCCACTTCCCGGTCGCCGCCGTCTGGGTCGACCTCCGCGCCGCCGACGCGCCGGCGCGCGCGTCCAGGTGAGGACGCTGGAATGGGCGTGCTGACTGCCGCCGCCGCGGACGCCTCGGGATCCGAGTCGACCTGCGGCCGATCGGTGCGCTGCTGGCCCGGATCAGTGTGGAAGACGCCAGGACCTGACGACGAGGCGAGAGGCGGAGTCTCTTCGGGGCACACACCCCGACCGCGGCTAAGGCCACGCTTCAATGGGGCCGCCTCTCGCCGCCTCGCCAGGTCCGCAAGGCGGCGGCGCTACATCGAGCGGGCCACCTGTCGGATTACCTCGACCATCTCCATCGCGGCATCGTGTCCTACCCAGCGGCTTAGGACGACCGCACATCCTGTGAGAACGACCACCGCGACCAGGATCATCTTGGTGGCCTTAGCCGCGGTAGGAGTAGGGGGGAGGTCTGACATGACGCCAGCATAGTGCTGACTGCCGCTCGCGCAAGGCCGATTCACTCGTCCCAATCTTGATGCTGGTTCAATCTCCCAGCACGGGCCGGAGGGGGTCAGTGGAGCTTCGCGAGGACGAGGGTGATGTCGTCCTTGCGGACGGCGTCGCCGAAGTAGGCGGCGGCGTCGGAGACGACGGCGTCGCGGATCTCGGCGGCGTCGAGGGCGGCGGCCCGGCGGACGGAGGCGCGGAAACGCTTCTCGCCGTAT
>DASZXE010000359.1:0-2180 GCA_035546475.1 Kofleriaceae bacterium | reverse complement strand
GGCTCGGCGGCCGCACCGCCTACGCGCACGCCGTCGAGGACCGCCCCGTGCTCGGCGCCGGACGGGCGCCGCGACCCGCCGACGTCGCCCGCGCCGTGCGGCTCACACGGGCCGTCACCCTCGGCGCCGTCCTCCTCGCCGCACTCGGAGCGCGCCGGTGAGCCTGCGGCTGCACGGCGACGCGCTCGCCGAGCCCGGGCTGCTCGACTTCGCCGTCAACACCTGGCCCGGCCCGCGCTCGCCACAGCTCGAGGCGGCGCTCCGCCGCGCGCTCGCGTCGACCGCCTACCCCTCCGAGCGCGAAGCGCGCGCCCGCATCGCCGCCCGCCACGGCGTGGAGCCGGCCGCCGTCCTCGCCGCAAACGGCGCGTGCGAGGTCTTCTGGCTGATCGCCCACGCGCTGCGGCCGCGGCGGGCCTGCTGCATCCACCCCGCGTTCACGGAGCCCGAGGCGGCGCTGCGCGCCGTCGGGGCCGACGTCCGGCACGTCTTCCGCGAGCCCGGAGCGTGGCGCTTCGACCCGGCTTCCGTGCCCGAGGACGCGGAGCTGGTCGTCGTCGGGAACCCGAACAACCCGACCGGGGGCCTCGACGCGCGTGCGCACCTGCTCGCGCTCCTCCGCCCCGGCCGGCTCGTGCTCGTCGACGAGTCCTTCATGGACTTCGTGCCCGGCGAGCCGGAGTCGCTCGCGGGGACGCGCCGGCCGGGTCTCGCCGTGCTGCGCAGCCTGACGAAGCTCTGGGCGCTCGCGGGCCTGCGCGCCGGCTACCTGCTGGCCGAGCCCGACCTGGTCGAGCGCCTGGAGGCCAACCGGCAGCCGTGGAGCGTCAACGCCCTCGCGTGCGCGGCGCTCGCCACGTGCGCCGACGACCGCGAGACCCCGGCACGCGTCGCGGCGGAGGTGACCGCCGAGCGCGAGGGGCTCGTCGCCGCGCTCGCAGGGCTCCCCGGGGTGCGCCTCTGGCCGGGCGCGGCGAACTTCCTGCTGCTCCGGCTGGCGGACGGGCCGGCCGCCGTGGCGCGTCTCCGCGAGGAGGGCATCGCCGTGCGGCCGGCGTGGACGTTCCCGGGACTCGACGAGCGGTTCGTGCGCGTGGCCGTCCGTCGCGGCGAGGACAATCGCCGTCTGGTGGAGGCGCTCGCCCGATGCTGATCGTGCTGCTGGGCGGCGCCCGCAGCGGCAAGTCCTCGCTCGCGCTGCGCCTCGCGCGCGCGCAGGAGGCGCCGGTGGTGTTCCTCGCGACGGGCGAGGCAGGCGACGACGAGATGGCGGCGCGGATCGCCCGGCACCGCGCGGAGCGGCCGCCCGAGTGGCAGACGATCGAGGAGCCGCTCGCACTCGCCGACGCCGTCGCGGGGGTCGATCCGGCCGCCTGCCTCGTGGTCGACTGCCTGTCCCTCTGGAGCGCCAACCGGCTCGCCCGCGACCGGCCCGAGCGGATCGAGGCCGAGGCCGGCGTCGCGGCCCGGGCCGCCCGCGCCCGGCCGGGCCTGACCGTCGTCGTGGGGAACGAGGCCGGGCTCGGCGTCGTCCCTGCGACGCCGCTCGGACGGACCTGGCGCGACCTGAACGGACGGGTCAACGCCGCCTGGGTCGCCGAGTCCGACCGCGCCTACCTCGTCGTCGCCGGCCGGGCGCTGGCGCTCGAGGACGCCGCCTCGATCCTCGGTCGCGATGCGTGAGCTGCGGGCCGCGCTCGCCGCCGTGGCGTTCCTGACGCGGATCCCCGTCGGCCGCCGGGTCGAGCTCGGCGCGGAGGACGTGGGCCGCGCCGCGCCGTGGTTCCCGCTCGTCGGGGCCGGCGTCGGCGCCGCGACCGGGGCAGCCGCCTACGGCGTGGCACAGGTGCTGCCGGGGCTCGCGGCGGCCGGCGTCGCGCTCGCGGTCATGGCGGCGCTCAGCGGCGCCCTGCACCTCGACGCGGTCGCGGACACCGCCGACGCGCTCGGCGGCTCGACGCGTGAGCGGGCGCTGGAGATCATGCGCGACCACCGCATCGGCTCCTACGGCGCCACGGCCCTGGCGCTCGACCTGCTGCTGCGCGCCGCCGCGCTCGCGGCCCTCGCCGGGACCGCGCACGCGATCGCCGTCGCGGCAGCGGCCGGGGCGGTCTCGCGAGGAGCGAGCGTCGCCCTCGCCGCGTCGCTGCCGTACGCCCGCGCCGGCGAGGGCACCGGCG
>DASZXE010000358.1:0-10784 GCA_035546475.1 Kofleriaceae bacterium | reverse complement strand
GCCTGCGCCGCCGGCCGACCAGGGCGAGGAGTTCACCGCCGAGGCGAAGCTGCTCTTCCGCGTCGGCGCGTGCGGCGACGACGGGCCGGTGCCCGCGCCGCTCGATCCCGCGATCGTCGCCGCCCACTGCGCCGTCCTCGCGAAGGGCGTGCAGGCGTACGAGCAGCGCTACCTCGCGGTCGCGAGGCCGTACCTCGCCGCGCTGCGGCCCGCCGACCTGCCGAAGGTCGTCGTCTATCCGTTCGGCGGCGGCGATCTGCTGTCGGCCTTGACCGCGTTCCCCGACGCGACCGAGCTCACGCTGATCTCGCTCGAGTACGCCGGCGACCCGCGGCGGCTGGCGACGCTGACCTCGCCGCGCCGGCAGCAGGCGGCCCTCGACAACTTCGACGACAGCATCCGCTGGCTCCTGCGCGGCAACTGGGAGCGCTCGCGGCAGATGAAGCGGACGCAGCTCGGCCCGATCCCCGGCGAGCTCACGTACGCGCTCGTCGCGCTCGCCGTGCACGGCTTCGAGCCGACCTCGCTCCGCTACTTCACGCTCGCCGCCGACGGCTCGATCCACTACCTGACCGCCGGCGAGCGCGCCGCGCTCGACGGCACGCGCGCGAACTACCTCGACAAGGAGTGGCAGCGGCCCGACTTCTCGCCGGCGTTCCGCAACATGGAGCTGCGGTTCCGCCCGCGCGGCGGCGGCGCCGAGCGGGTGTTCCGCCACATCGGCTTCAACCTCGACGACCGCCACCTCACCGACGATCCGTCGCTGCTCCGCCACCTCGAGGCCAAGGGCATGGTCGCCGCGATGACGCGCGCCGCCGACTTCCTCCTCTGGGGCCGGAACTTCTCGATCCTCCGCGACTACCTGACCTCGCACCTGGTCTGGATGATCTCCGACTCGACCGGCATCCCGCCGCCGTTCGCCGCGCGGGCCGGCCTCGAGCAGCTCACCTACGGCACGTTCGCCGGCGCGTTCGAGCCGTCGGACCAGGACCCGCGGCGCGAGTGGAACCGGGCCTTCGTCGACCTGTGGCAGCAGCACCCGCCGGTCGCGCTGCCGTTCCGCTTCGGCTACCCCGACCGCCGCGGCAGCGCCCACCTCCTCGTCACCCGCCGCGCGCCCGCCTCGAGCCCCTGACGCTCCGAGCGCAGCTCGGGCCGGGTCACGCCGGGCGATCGTCTCGGGCGCCGTGGCACCTCGGCGCCACGTCAGCGCGCGACGAGCACGTAGAACTTCTTCACCGTGTAGGGCCTGGCGCTGGTGGGCCAGGGCAGCGCGTGGAGCGCGTCCGCGAGCCGCGACGAGGAGTCGTCGTCGACCCAGTAGTCGCCTTCCTGGGTGCCGTCCGCCTTCGTGGTCAGGTCGATGGTGATCGAGTGGAACCCCGCCCGCGACGGCAGCAGCTCGGCGAGCTCGGGCTCGAGCAGGCCGAAGATGACCGGGTCCAGCCCGTCGACACCGTCGGGCTTGGGGCCGAGGACGCCGGTCAGGCCCGCGTGGATCGCGAAGCCGGCGACCTCGTACTCGGCGGGCTTCTCGGCGAGCGCGTCGACGATCGCCCAGCCGTAGATGCTCGCCCACTCGGCGGCGGCGGCCTTCCGCGCGGCCTCGGGCGTCGCGTCGACGGCCACCGCGCCCGTGTGGAACGCAGCCACGACCTGGCCGTCGACGTCGCAGATCACCTCGACGCCGGCGACGGTGCGGCCGTCGGGCGTCGTGCCTCCGGCCCCCTCGCTCTTCGCGTGAACGGTGAGCGCGTGCCGGCCCACGGTCACGGTGTCGCCGTGCACGGGGCCGGCGATGCTCGCCAGGGACGTCGCGAAGAGCTCGGACAGCGCCGCTGCCGACCTCGCCTCGGGGCTCGCGGGCGCGTCGGCGGGCGCCGCGTGGTGGCGTGGACACGCCGTCGTCATCGAGACGACCGCGACGACCGCGACCGCGACGACCGCGACCGCGCCCACCGTGCTCCGGGGCCGGGCGCGCCGCACCTACGTGCGGGTCCAGTCGTCGAGGTACTGCGGCATCATCTTGCGCCAGGTCTGCCAGTCGTGCGGCCAGTCGGGGCCCCAGTTGTCGACGCGGTTGGGGATGCCCTTGCCGCCGAGCGCGGCGGCCATCTGCCACGACTCGCCGATGTCCTCGGCGCGCCCCTCGCCCGACGGCATGAGGATGAACCGCGTGCGCAGGACGTCGAGGTGGCGCCCGGCCAGCGTCGGCACGAAGTGCAGCGGCGACGACACCCAGAACTCGTCGTCGAACTCGTCGGGGCGCGCGCCGCGGAAGAAGCGGCGCAGGTCGTACGTGCCCGACAGCGCGAGCGCGCGCGTGAAGACGTCGGGGAAGCGGCAGACCGCGGCGACCGCGTGGAACGCGCCGAACGACGCGCCGGCCGCCCACACCTGCGCGTCCGGCGACTGGCAGTCGGCGCGGATCGCCGGCACGACCTCGTGGCGCACGTACTGGTGGAACTGGTTCTGCAGCCACATGCGGTGGCGCGGCGTGCCCTCGTTCTGCACGAGCGCCATGCCGGCGACGCTGTCGCACGAGTAGACCTTGATGCGGCCGGCGTCGATCAGCGGGCGCAGGACGTCGATCAGGTGCCAGCGCTCGATCTCCTCGCAGTCGCCGCCGGCGGTCGGGAAGATCAGCACCGGCTGGCCGAAGTGGCCCCAGCGCACCAGCGTCGCGTCGCGGTGCATGCGGTCGGAGCGCCAGCGGCCCATCATGCGAGCGTCCGCGCCCCGGACAGCGGGCGCCGGGGTGGCCGCGCCCGGCTCGTCGTCGATGCCGGCGCCCATCAGGCCGCGGCTCCCGGCCGCTCGTCCTCGCGCCAGGCCTGGATGCGCCGCCAGAACAGCTCGGTGAACGGCTCGATCTCGTGCGCCGGGAACAGCGCCGCCACCTTCGCGCGCACCGCCGCCCGCGCGGCCGGCGTGCCGAAGAACTCCCACGCCACCTCGTCGAGGTGCGCCAGGTGGGTCGCGCAGAACTCCTCGAAGCGCGCGGTCTCGAACCGCTCGGCGGCGATCGCGGCGTACGCGCGCAGCCGCTCGCGGTACGGCAGGTCGCGCTCGGCGGCGATCGCGTAGAACGGCTCCCAGTCGAGGTTCTTGCGCATCTTGCGCCTGGTCACCGCGCAGAAGATCGACCAGCGGATGTTCGCCTTCACCAGCCACGGGAAGTGGCGGTGCAGCGACGTCACCTGCGAGTCGGGGCAGGGGTTGGCGAAGTCGATCGGGTACCAGGTGCCGTCCTTGCGCAGCGACTCGCACGAGTTGAAGTCCCAGCCGAAGAACGCGTTGATCGTCAGCGTGATGTCGCGGAGGATCTCGGCGTCGTCGGCGGAGACGAACTCCTTGTCCTGCGTGTAGCGGTCGTGGAGCGGCGCGGTCGGGTTGTAGTTGACGAGGTGCGTCTGCGGGCCGAGGCCGATGCAGCGCACGAAGCGATCGAACGGGTGCACCGCCTGCTGCAGGTGCATCACCAGCTTGCCGCTCTCCTCGTAGGCCTGGCGCAGCTTGTGATCGTCGTCGATCTTGCTGACGCCCTTCCAGCCGCCGCCGTCGTACGGCTTCATGAACAGCGGGTAGCCGAGCTTCTTGCCGATCGCGCTCAGGTCGAACAGCTTCGCGTACGCGCGCAAGGTCGGCTGCAGGTCGGGCGTCGGCTCGTACGACTTCGGCGGCACGAGCCACGTCTCGGGGATGGGCAGCCCGAGGTGCATCATCGCGCAGTAGGTGGTGTGCTTCTCGTTGGCCTGCACCGACCACGGGTTGTTGAGGACGTAGAGGCCGTCCATCACGATGGCCTTCTTGATCCACTCGCGCGACGGGTGGTACCAGTGCGTCAGTCGATCGAGCACCATGTCGTACCTGCACGGCTGGCGCAGGTCGAACGGCTCGATGGTGACGCGCTCGACGTCGATGCCGACGGTGTCGCCCTGCCACGGGATGGCGAGGTCGAGTTGCTTGACGATGCCCTCGTAGCAGAGGGGCCAGCAGATGTCGGCCCCGAGCGACAGGCCGATGGTGCGCTTCACGCTTGCCATGCGCGCATCGTATCATCGGGCCTCGATGCCTCGCACCGTGCGCCGGCGGTCCGGCGAGACGATCCGGTGAGCGCCGCCGGCCACGTGGCGTGCGAGGCGTGCGGGGCCAGCCTCGAGGTCCGGCCCGGCGACCAGGCCACGCTGGTCTGTCCGAGCTGCGGACACGAGCAGCCGATCGAGGCGGCGGCGGCGCCCGCCGAGGACGACTATCCGGCGCTGCTGGCGGCGTCGCTGGCGGCGAACCCGGTCGACGAGCACGCGGTCCTGACCTGCGCGACCTGCGGCGCGCAGACGACGGTGCCGGCGACGGTGCTCGCCGATCGCTGCCCGTTCTGCGGGACGCCGGCGGTCGCCCCCGCGCGCGACCGGCTGCGGCGGCCGTCGGCGGTGCTGCCGTTCCGGCTCGACGAGCAGGCGGCGCGCGACGCGCTGGTCGCCTGGCAGCGCGGGCTGTGGTTCGCGCCCGGCCCGGTCGGGCCCGCGGACGGGGCGTGGGCGCTGTCGGCGGTCTACCTGCCGTACTGGTCGTTCGACTGGGATGTCACCACCGACTACGAGGGCGCGCGCGGCAGCCGGCACGACAACAAGACGGTGTGGACCGCGGCGAGCGGCACCGTGCGGACGAAGCTCCGCGGCTCGACGGTGCTCGGCTCGCGCGGCGTCGATCGCGAGCAGGGCGCGGAGCTCGAGCCGTGGGACACCGACCAGGTGGTCGGCTTCAAGGACGACTACCTGCAGGGCGTGCGCGCCGAGCAGAGCGGGCTGTCCGTCGGCGAGGCCGGCGACCTCGGCCACCGCTTGCTCGAGCGCCAGATCGAGTACGACGTCCACCGCGACCTCGGCGGCGAGCAGCAGCGCATCGATCGCAAGACGAGCCGCTACCACGCGGCGGCGGTGCGGCTGGTGCTGATGCCGATCTGGGTGACGAGCTTCGACGATCGCGGCCGGCGCCGGCAGGTGCTGGTCAACGCGCGCACCGGCGAGGTCGTCGGCGACCGTCCGGTCAGCCGGACGAAGGTCGTCGCGGCGGCGGTGGCGCCGTTCGCGGCGGCGGTGGCCGGCGGCGCGTGGCTGCCGGCGGCGCTGCACTGGAAGCGCGCGCACCCGCTTCGCGGCCACGCGCTGGCGTTCTGGCTGGTGCTCGGCGCGATCGGCCTCGTCGCGATGATCGCCGGCAGCGTGAAGGTGTCGCGCGCGCGGCGCGGGCGGGCGCGCCAGCGCGACCTCTACATCCAGCGGCAGGGGGCGGGGACCAGCGGCCTCGACGTCGACCTGGCGTCGACCTGGCACGGCGCGCTGCAGGGCGATCCGCTCGGCCAGGGAACGCTGGTCCAGGTCGGCGGCTTCATGTGCTTCTTCCTGGCGTTCATGCCGGGCGCCGCGCTGCTGATGTCGATCGACACGGTCGGCCTCCTGATGATGCACGCCTTCTCGGCGGTGGCGGTCGGCGGCTTCGTCTACGCGATCGGCAAGAGCGCGCGCGACCGCCGGCGGCTGCTCGGCCTCGACGGGGCGCCGGCGGCGGTCACAGGGCGTAGCGGCGGGCGTCGGCGGCCTTGAGCTCGATGCCGAGCCCGGGCCGCGTCCGGTCGGGCTCGAGCCAGCCGCCGTCGCCGCTCGGGAAGCCGTCGAACAGCATCCGCTCGAGGCGGACGTGATCGTGGAAGTACTCGACGTGGACGAGCGGCGTCGCGGCGCACGCCGGGTGCGCGTGCAGGGTCGGCGCGCAGTGGGCCGACAGCGGCACGCCGAACGCCTGGCACAGGCGCGCCGCCGCGAGGAAGCCGGTGATGCCGAGGCAGCGCGTCGCGTCGGCCTGGAGGACGTCGACCGCGCCCGCCTCGAGCAGGCGGCGGAAGCAGAAGGCGTCCCAGCCGTACTCGCCGGCGGCGATCGCCATGCCCGGCGGCTCTCGCTCGCGGACGCAGCGGAGGCCGGCGACGTCGTCGGACGAGACCGGCTCCTCGAACCAGGTCACGCCGTGGGGCGCGAAGGCGTGGGCCAGGCCGATCGCCTGCGCGCGGTGGTAGGCGCCGTTGGCGTCGACCATCAGCTCCGGGCCGTCGCCGAGCGCGCGCCGCGCGGCCGCCACCCGGGCGGCGTCGTCGTGCGGCGCGCTGCCGACCTTCATCTTCACGCGCGAGATGCCGCCGGCCGCCCAGCCGGCGAGCTGCTCGCACAGCTCCGCCTCCGAGTACGACGTGAAGCCGCCGCTGCCGTAGACGGCCGCGCGCGGGCGCACCTCGCCGAGCAAGGTCACCAGCGGCAGCCCGAGGAGCTTCGCCTTCAGATCCCACAGCGAGGCGTCGATCGCGGAGATCGCGGTCGCGGCGAGGCCGGGCCGGCCGAGGTTGCGGACCGCGGCGACCAGCGCGTTCCAGGCGCCCTCGATCGCCATCGCGTCGCGGCCGGCGATGCGCGCGGCCAGCTCGTCGCGCACGAGCGGCACGATCGCGGGGCTGCCGTACGTGTAGCCGACGCCGCGCACGCCGCCGGCGGTGGTGTGGACGACGACGAGCGTGGTCGCGTCCCAGGCGAACGTGCCGTCCGCCTCGGGTCGATCGGTCGGGATGCGATACGCCGCCGCCTCGACGCTCGCGATCGGCGCGGTCGCCACCCGATCGCGGCCGGTGGGTCCGGTGGGTCCGGTGGGTCCGGTGGGTCCGGTGGGTGCGGTGGGGCTCGTCGACGCCACGCGCGGCCTCACTGCGAGTACGCGATCGTCGACAGCAGCGCCTCCTCGGCCTGGCGCGAGTCGAGCCGCGTGTGCTGCACGACGATCGGGCGATCCGCCTCGATGACGCTCGAGTAGTCGGTGCCGCGCGGGACCGGCTCCGGATCGGTCAGGTCGTTGAAGCGGAGGTGGCGCGTCCGCCGCGCCGGCACGGTGACCCGGTACGGGCCCGCCGGCTCGCGGTCGGCGAAGTAGATCGTGATGCGGACCTCGGCGTCGTGGTCGCCCGCGTTGAGCAGGCACGCGGTCTCGTGGCTCAGCATCTCCGGCGACGGGCCGTGGCTGGCCGGCGGGATGTACCCCTCGGGGATGACCCACAGCCGCCGTCCGATCTCCGCCCGCGCCTCGGCGGCCGGCCCGGCGGCGGGTGAAGCTCGATCGACGCGCGACGCGGACATCACCCGGATCCGGTGCAACCGGCGAGCCGTGGCCGCGGCTCGCGGCGGCCCCGGGCTCGACCCCGCGGGCGTGCCCCCCGGCCACGATGCGCGCGCCGGCACGTGCGCCGCCGGCCGCGCCACGATACTTTGAGGTCAAAGGAACGCGCCTACATGCGCTCCTTCAGGCCATGGCGGATCAAGAGCGCGTTGACCGGGTAGCTCACCACGAAGCCGGCGAGCATCGCGGCCTGCATCGTCACCCAGAAGGTCGCGCTCCCCTCGTCGAGCGGCCGGCCCACGATCGCGAAGCGCGCGATCGCCATCCAGCCGTACATCCCGACCTGCCACGCGGTCAGCGACAGCGCGTCGGCCTCGAGCGCGGCGACCAGCCCGTCGCGTCGCGACAGGTGCCGCATCGGCTTGATCGTGAAGTACTGGAAGAGGATGCCGAGCGCGAACGCGGCGACGAAGCCGTAGATCCACTCGCCGAAGATCTCGTGGCCGCCGACCGACAGCGGCACCAGCGCCGCGACGCCGAGGGCGACGAGGTCGCCGAGCGTGCAGCCCGCGCCGCAGTGGCTCGTCGCCTTCGCGACCACGACCGCCGTCCGGTCGTCCTTCGCGCGCGCCGAGCGCCGGTTGTCCGCGCGCCCGAAGCGGACGTACGCCCAGCCGCCGATCGGACCGGCCCACAGCGCCGTGATCGGCCAGACCAGATCCATGATCCACATCCGCTGGCCGCCGGCGCGCGCCACGTCGGCGGCGACCAGCAGGCACGACATCGCGCTCAGCGCGAGCCACGCGATCGCGAGCGACATCGGTCGAGGACCTCGCAGGAGAAATGATGACGACACCCGTGCAAGGCAAGATCCTGACCACGGCGGGCACAGGTCCGCATCTTGCAACGATCGGCCGCATGCTCATCGAGGACTACGCCGTCGTCGGGGACACCCAGACGATGGCCCTCGTCGGGCGTGACGGCTCGGTCGACTGGCTGTGCTTCCCCCGCTTCGACTCCGGCGCCTGCTTCGCGGCGCTGCTCGGCCGGCCCGAGCACGGGCGCTGGCGCCTCGCCCCCGCCGGCGAGGTGCGCGCGGCGCGGCGCCGCTACCGCGACGACACGATGATCCTCGAGACCGAGCTCGAGACCGAGGACGGCGTGGTGCGCCTCATCGACTTCATGCCGATCCGCGGCCAGGCTCCGGATCTGGTCCGGATCGTCGAGGGCGTGCGCGGCCGGGTGCCGGTCGACCTCGAGCTGATGATCCGCTTCGACTACGGCTCCGTCCTGCCGTGGATCCGCGAGCGTCGGGGCCGCGTCCACGCGATCGCCGGCGCCGACGCGCTGGTGCTGGCGACGCCGGTCGACGTGCGGCGCGAGAACCACACGATCGTCGGCCGCTTCGCCGTCGAGCGCGGCGACCGCATCCCGTTCGTCCTCACCTGGCACCCGTCGTATGGCCACGCGCCGCCGTCGCCGGACGCCGAGGAGGCGCTCGCCGACACCGAGAAGTGGTGGCGGGCCTGGGTCGCGCGCGCCGACCTCCAGGGGCCATACCGCGACGCGGAGGTGCGCTCGCTGCTCACGCTCAAGGCGCTGACCTACGGACCGTCGGGCGGCATCGTCGCCGCGGCGACGACGTCGCTGCCGGAGGCGCTCGGCGGCAGCCGCAACTGGGACTACCGCTACTGCTGGCTGCGCGACTCGACGTTCACGCTGCAGGCGCTCCTCCACGCCGGCTATCCCGACGAGGCGCGCGCGTGGCGCGAGTGGCTGCTGCGCGCGATCGCCGGCGAGCCGGCGAAGCTGCAGATCCTGTACGGCGTCACCGGCGAGCGCCGCATCGACGAGCAGGAGCTCGACTGGCTGCCCGGCTACGAGGGCGCGCGGCCGGTCCGCATCGGCAACAAGGCGGTGGCGCAGCGGCAGCTCGACGTCTACGGCGAGCTGATGGACACGCTCTACGTCGCCCGCGGCGCCGGCCTGCGGACGGAGGCGGACGCCTGGTCGATGCAGAGCGCGGCGCTCGACTGGCTCGAGTGCCACTGGGACGAGCCGGACGCGGGCATGTGGGAGGTCCGCGGCGACCCGCAGCCGTTCACGACGTCGAAGGTGATGGCGTGGGCGGCGTTCGATCGGGCGGTCCGCACCGTCGAGCAGGAGCACGTCGACGGCCCGATCGACCGCTGGCGCGCCGTGCGCGACCGCATCCACGCCGAGGTCTGCGCCCGCGGGTTCGACCGCGCGCGCGGGACGTTCGTGCAGGCGTTCGGCCGCGAGGCGCTCGACGCCGGCCTCCTGCTCATGCCGATCGTCGGCTTCCTGCCCGGCACCGATCCGCGGGTGGTCGGCACCATCGACGCGATCCAGCGCGAGCTGGTCGAGGACGGCCTGGTCCAGCGCTACCACACGAGCTCGGGCGACAACGCCGACGGGCTGCGCGGCCGCGAGGGCGCGTTCCTGGCCTGCTCGTTCTGGCTCGTCGACGCGCTGGTGCTCGCCGGCCGGCGCCGCGAGGCGACCGAGCTGTTCGAGCGCCTGCTCGCGATCCGCAACGATGTCGGCCTGCTGGCCGAGGAGTACGACACGCGCGCGAAGCGCATGGTCGGCAACTTTCCCCAGGCCTTCTCGCACGTCGGCCTGATCAACAGTGCGCGCAACCTGTCGAGCCACGAGGGCCCGGCCCACCAGCGCGCCCGCCGCTCGGGATGAAACCATGGGAGCCCATCGAGATCTGGTCGTCGTGATCACCGGCGGCACCGCCGGGGTCGGCCGCGCCACCGCGCGCCGGTTCGCCGCCGCCGGCGCCAAGGTCGCCGTGCTGGCCCGCGGGCAGGACCGCCTCGACGCCGTCGCGCGCGAGTTGCCCCGCCTGGGCGCCGCCGCGGCGCTGGCGATCCGGTGCGACGTCGCGAACGCCGGCGAGGTCTTCGCCGCCGCCGACCGCGTCGAGGCGGAGCTCGGGCCGATCGACGTCTGGATCAACGACGCGATGACCACCGTCTTCGGGCGCTTCCGGTCGCTCACCCCCGAGGAGTACGAGCGGGTCACCCGCGTCACCTACCTCGGCTTCGTCTGGGGCACGCGCGCGGCGCTCGACCGGATGGTGCCGCGCAACCGGGGGACGATCATCCAGGTCGGCTCCGCGCTCGCGTACCGGTCGATCCCGCTGCAGTCGGCGTACTGCGGGGCGAAGCACGCGATCGTCGGCTTCACCGACTCGATCCGCAGCGAGCTGCTCCACGACGGCGTCGACGTGACGCTGACCTGCGTCCACCTGCCGGCGGTCAACACGCCGCAGTTCTCGTGGTGCGAGAACCGGATGGAGCACGAGGCGCAGCCGGTGCCGCCGATCTTCGAGCCGGAGCTGATCGCCCGGGCGATCTTCCACGCCGCCCACCACCCGAAGCGCGAGATCTACCTCGGCTGGCCGACGGTGAAGGCGATCGTCGGCCAGATGGTGGCGCCGGGGTACGCCGATCGCTACCTGGCGCGCCATGGCTTCGACGGGCAGCACACCGACCAGCCGGTCGATCCGGACCGCCCGCGCAACCTGTTCGCGCCGGTCGCCGGCGATCACGGGGCGCACGGCTCGTTCGGCGCGCGCTCGCGCGGCCGCGACC
>DASZXE010000357.1:0-7921 GCA_035546475.1 Kofleriaceae bacterium | reverse complement strand
ACGCCGGCCTCGAGGTCGGCGGCCGACGGCAGGTCGTCGAGGTCGGCGGCGTCGTCGGCATCGTCGCCGGCGCTGCCGGACGGGGCCGCGGGCGCGGGCGCATGGCGGTGCGGGCGCGCGCGCGGCGCGGGCGGCGTGGTGCTGACGTCGTCCGGATCGATCTCGACCGGCGGCTTGTTGGCGTCGTCGACGTAGACGATCTGCTGGCCATCGTCGGTGACGCCGACGAGCTGGCCGTTCTCGGGGACGTCGCTGGGCGCCAGCACCTCGACCGGCAAGGTCGGCGGCGCGGTCGTCGCGGCGTTCACCTTCGACGTCTCGAGCTGGTCCTTGAGGACGAGCACCTGGTTCTCGAGGTCCTGGCGCTGGCGGCGCTCGGAGCGCAGCTCGGCGCGCAGGTGATCGACGTCGCCGGTCAGCTCGTGGTTGTCGGAGCGGAGCTGCGTCATCGGTCCGCCGCACGCCGCCGAGGCGATCGCGGCGAACGCGGCGGCGAGGCCTCCGATCACCAGACGCGCGGGAGTGGTGCGCACGCGACGATGGTAGGAGTCGCGCCCACGCTTCGCCAACTTTTCCGTCGAGCGCGCGCGCCGCCCGCCCGCGCATCACGATGTCGTTATCGAAGCACCGCCGCCGCGCGCGTCACGAGGTCGTCCTCGAGGCACCGCCGGCGGATCGGTCAGCGCTTGCTGCAGGCGGCGACGATGGCGGAGGCGCCGCGGGCGAGGAGGTCGTCGGCGGCGCGCTCGCCGAGCGAGGCGGCGGTGGCGGCGGGGCCGGCGGCGCGCGCGCGCAGGATCGTCGTGCCGTCGGGCGTGCCGCACAGGGCGTCGACGGTGAGCTCGTCGCCGTCGAGCGTGGCGTGGGCGGCGAGCGGCGTCTGGCAGCTCCCGCCCATGCGGGCGAGGAACGCGCGCTCGGCGGTGATGCGGTGCGCCTCGCGCGGGTCGTGCATCGCGGCGCGGCACCAGGCGGCGACCTCGTCGTCGTCGGCGCGGCACTCGATGCCGAGCACGCCCTGCGCGACCGCGGGCAGGCTCACCTCCGGCGGCAGGAGCTCGGTGATGCGCTCGCCGTGGCCGAGGCGGATGAGGCCCGCGGCGGCGAGCACGACCGCATCGAACTGGCCCTCGTCGAGCTTGCGGAGGCGGGTCGGCACGTTGCCACGCAGCATCGCGATCTGGAGATCGGGGCGGTGGGCGAGGAGCTGGCACTGCCGGCGCAGGCTCGACGTGCCGACCTTCGCGCCGTGCGGCAGCTCGGCGAGCTTGCCCGCGCGCGAGACGAGCGCGTCCCACGGCGTCTCGCGCGTCGAGATCGCGGCGAGCACGAGGCCGGGCGCGAGCTCGGCCGGCACGTCCTTCATGCTGTGCACGGCGACGTCGGCCTTGTGATCGAGCAGCGCCTGCTCGATCTCCTTCACGAAGAGCGCCTTGCCCCCGACCTCCGACAGCGGGACGTCGAGGATGAGGTCGCCCTGGGTCTTGAGGGTGAGCAGCTCGACCGGGAGGCCGGAGGCCGCGCCGAGGCGGGCCTTCACGTGCTCGGCCTGCCACAGCGCGAGCGCGCTGCCACGGGTGGCGATGACGAGGCGATCGCGTTTCACCCGCGGATCATGCCAGCCGAACGGATGCTAGTGTGTGCGAGTCGACCGTTTCCGCTGCGCCCCTCATGTCGTCCCGCCGCCCTGCCCTGCCCTCGCCGACCCTGCTCGCGGCGGTCCTCGCGCTCGCGGCGCTGCTGGGACCGGCGGGTTGCTACGACACGCCGAAGCCGGCGTGCGCGTTCGCCTGCGCGCTCGACGGGAGCTGTCCCGATGGCTACGCGTGCGACACGCAGGACCAGATCTGCCACCTGAGGCTCGACGACGGGACGCTGGAGGCGTGCCCGGCGCCGTTCCTCGACGCGGCCCAGATCGACGCCGGCCCGGTGGATGCGCCGGCGATCGACGCGGCGGTCGATGCGCCGATCGACGCCGAGGTCGACGCGCCGATCGACGCGCCCTGATCCGCGGGGCGGGTGCCGGTCAGAACGACAGGCGGGCGGTGACGGCGAGGCTGGACGGGCCGACGACCGGCGCGAGCGAGATGCGGCGGCCGTTCTCGTCGACGCGCGTACGGTGCGGCTGATCGAGCCAGACGAGGACGCCGCCGAGGACCAGCGCGGTCGCGCCGGCGGCGATCGCCGGCACGCCGACCCGGTCCTCCCAGCGCGCGCGCGACGCGAGGCCGCGTACCGCCGGCGACAGCGACGCCGGCGTGCACCCGTCGGGGCAGGTGCGCGCGAGCTCGCGCTCGTAATCGTCGACGTTGTTGCGCGCGGCCAGCTCGAGGCCGGTGCCCGCCGCCGCGACGCCGGCGCCGGCGAGGACGACCGCCCACGGCTTCCACGGCGGCCAGCGGCGCTCGACGGTGCCGGCGGCCTCGAGCGGCACGAGCGCGAGGTGGATCGACGTCACCGCGTTCGCCGCCGCGTCGATGCGCTCGGTGAAGGTGAGGTAGCCGGTGCGCCGCGCGGTGAGCTCGTGCGCGCCCGCGCGGATGGTGTGCGACGCGCCCGGCGGCAGCGCGGCGCCGTCGAGCAGCACCTGCACGCCGTCGAGCGGGCCCGACAGCTCGAGGTGCGCGATCTGCCCGAGCAGCAGCTTGTGCACGGTCTGGAGCTGCGACCAGACCTCCGGCTCGAACGGCGCGGCGCCGTACGCGAACGCCTTCTCGAGGTGGCCGTACGCGTCGACGACGCGATCGACCTGGATGAGCGCGACGGCGAGGTTGCCCTCGATCGCCGGGTGCGGCCAGGCGCGCAGCGCCTCCTCGTACTGCGCGATCGCCGACGCGTAGTCCTTCTCGGCGAAGGCCTGGTTCGCCGACTGGAAGCGGGCGAGCGCGGCCGCCTGCTGCTCCGGCGAGACGCCGGCGGCCCACGGCCGCGCGTCGTCGGACTGGGCGCGCGCGGCCGACGGCGCCGCCAGCGCGAGCGCGAGCGCGGCGGCGACGAGCGCGAGGCCCCACACCGCGCGCACCGGCCACATGGCTCTCGTCCGCACCGTCCGCGCCGGCGCCCTCGGCGAGCGCCCCGACGCCTGCATCAGCGCACCTCCGGGCAGCCGCGCAGGAAGCAGTCCGGGTCGGCGCAGTCGACCAGCCCGTCGCCGTCGTTGTCGGCGGCGTCGGCGCAGCTCGTCTCGCGCACCTCGCAGCCGGCCGTCCCCGCGCAGCCGGGATCCGCGCAGTCGACCAGCCCGTCGCCGTCGTCGTCGGTGCCATCGCCGCACGCCGGCTCGCGGCCGCACCGCGCGCCGCCCGCGCAGTCGGGATCGGCGCAGTCGATCAGGCCGTCGCAGTCGTCGTCAAGGCCGTCGCCGCAGCGCAGCTCGGTCGCCGCCCGGCAGCCGCACGCGCCCGCCGCGCACGTCTTGCCCTGATCGCAGGCGACGCCGTCGCAGTCGGGGTCCGCGCAGTCGGTCAGCCCGTCGGCGTCCTCGTCGGCGGGCGCCGGCGCCGCCCAGCACGCCTCGAGCGGCGACAGCGAGCGGAACCGCAGCTCCCACGTGTCGTTGCGCGGATCGCCGCCGTACATCACCAGCAGCCGCCGGTCCGGATCGTAGGCGAGGCTCGGGCTCTTGCGCGGCTCGGGCGCCTCGAAGATGACGAGCTGCCGCCAGCCCTCGGGCGCCAGCTCCCACAGATCGGCGAGCGCGTCCGGCGGACGGTCGCCGCCGAACATCATCACGCGGCCGCGCGCCCGGTGGTACGCCATCGCCGCGCCGTGGCGGGCCGGCGGCCGCGCGTCGACGTCGACGGGCGTCCAGGTCGTCCCGTCGTACGTCCAGGTGTCGTCGAGCTGGGTCATACCCTGGCTGCCGCCGAACAGCACGATCGCGCCGCGCCGCTCGTCGTACGCCATCGCCGGCTCCGCGCGCCCGCCCGGCGACACGGCCGGCGTCACCTGCCGCCAGCGGGTGCCGTCGAATTCCCAGGTGTCGCCGAGCTCCGGCATCATCGGGTTGCCGCCGCCGAACAGCACCGTGCGCGCGCGGGCGCGGTCGTACGCGAGCGCGAACCACTCGCGCGGCGGCGGCGCCAGCATCGTCGGCACCCGCAGCCACGACCTGCCGTCGAACCGCCAGGTCTGCAGCTCCATCCCCGCGTGCCGCACGAGCAGGAGCTGGCCGGTCGACTCCTCCTCGATCATGCGGCTGCCGCACATGCCGCTCGCGCAGACGCCGAAGCTCGGCACGTCGACGTCACGCACCCACTGCGTGCCGTCGAAGGTCGCGGTGTCGGCGTGGGCGCCGCCCGGCGGCGACACGCCGCCCGCCAGCACGAAGCGGCGGTGCGCCGGCTCGTACGCGAAGCCGGCGTAGATGCGCGACGACGGCACCGCCGCGGTCGTCGCCGGCCCGAGCGTCCACGCGCCGTCGTAGCGCCAGGTGTCGGTCATCGCCGGGCCGGGCCCGCCGGGCGCGCGCATGGTGCCGCCACGGATCCAGACCAGCTTGCGCACCGGATCGTAGGCGATCGCGGCGCGGCGGCGTGGCGGCGGGGCCGCGCCCTCGACGCGCCGCCAGTCGACGCCGTCGAACTCCCACGTGCTGCCGTCGGCGGCGTCCTGGCCGCCGAACAGGACGACCTTGCGGCGCGCGGCGTCCCACACCATCGCGCCGCGCGCGGTCGGGATCGTCACCGCGGTCGCCACCCGCGTCCAGCGCGTGCCGTCCCACTCCCAGGTGTCGTTCAGCACGGCGGTGCCCGACGAGCCGCCGAACAGGACGACGCGATCGCGGACCGCGTCGTAGGCGAGCAGGTGATCGCGGCGCGCCGGCGGCCCGGCCACCGCGCGGCGCGTCCACACCGCGCCCCGCAGCTCCCAGGTCTCGTCGGTGACGCCGGCCTCGGTCGCGCCGCCGAACAGCACGATCGCGCCCGCCGACGCGTCGTACGTCGCGGCCGCGCCCGCGCGCCCGCCGGGGCCGAGGTTGGTCGTCAGCTCCCGCCAGGTGCCGTCGTAGGTCCAGACGTCCGCGAGCAGGCCGCCGGCGGCGTCGTTGCCGCCGTACAGCACCGACGCCGCGCGCACCGGATCGTAGACGAGCACGTGCTCGTCGCGCGCCGGCGGGCCGCCGTCGCCGCCGACCAGCTTCCACTCCTGCCGGCCGTCGAGCTCCCACGTCTCGGCGAGCCGGGCGCCGGTCGGCCCGAGGCCGCCGAACATGACGACCTCGTCGCGGGCGGCGTCGTAGGTCGCCTCCGCGCCGTACAGGCCGGCGGCGCCGTTCTCGTAGGTGACCTCGTGCCAGACGGCGACCTCGACGCCGCACGCGCTCGAGCAGCCGTCGCTCGACGCCCGGCCGCCGTCGTCGCAGCTCTCGCCGACCGCGACGTCGACCTTGCCGTTGCCGCACGACTCGTCGGAGTCGCAGCGCGCCGAGCAGCCGTCGCCGTCTACGTTGTTGCCGTCGTCGCACGCCTCGCGCGCGGAGGTGAAGCCGTCGCCGCACACCGACGGATGGCAGACGCCGTGATCGCAGACGCCGTCGTCCTGCCCGGGATAGGCGCAGCTCGTGCCGTCGGCGCCGGCGGCGCACGCGGTCACCTGCGCGGGCAAGACACAGGTGACGCGGTCCGGATCGCAGACGCGCTCGGCGGGGCAGACGAGCGGCCCGCACGTCGAGGTGTCCGGCTCGATGCAGGCGACGGCGACGATCGCGGCGAGGCCGGCCGCCCCCGCGGCCACCGTGAAGCGGCGTGGCACCGGCCGACGATACCCGAGCCGCCGCCGCGCTGCCGGGTACCCGTTGGATACGTGACCCGGGCCGCACGGCGTGGATTATGCTGCCGCCGCGGGATGGAGCTCGCCAGCGACAACGCGACCGCGCCGGTGGGGGCGCTCGCCGTCACCCACGTGGCGGTGGCCCCTGCCCCGGCGATCGCGCTGCCGGCCGGCACCCGCATCGGCCGCCACGAGATCATCCGCGTGCTCGGCCGCGGCGGCATGGGCCAGGTCTACCTGGCGCGCGATGTCGTGCTCGGCCGCCGCGTCGCGATCAAGTTCATGCTCGACGACCGCCCCGAGCTGGTCGAGCGGTTCCTCGTCGAGGCGCGGGCGACCGCGCGCTGCCAGCACGAGAACATCGTCGTCATCCACGAGCTCGGCGACTACCACGGCCACGGCTTCATGGTCCTCGAGTACCTCGAGGGCGAGACGCTGGCGGCGGCGGTGGCGGCGGGGCCGCACCCGATCGCGCGGGCGATCGAGCTGCTGCTGCCGGTCGCGCGCGCGCTCGTCCACGCGCACGCGCACGGGCTCGTCCACCGCGACCTCAAGCCGGAGAACGTGTTCGTCACCGCCGAGGGCGCGGTCAAGGTGCTCGACTTCGGCATCGCGGCGGCGTTCGACGGCGAGCCGGGCGTGGTCGCGCCGGGACGCGCGAGCACGATCGTCGGCACGCCGCTCTACATGGCGCCGGAGCAGCACCTCGGGCTGCCGGTCGATCAGGCGGCCGATCAGTGGGCGCTCGGGCTCATGCTGCACGAGCTGGTGGTCGGCCGCCATCCGCTCGGCGATCCGCCGACGCGCGCGGCGCTGACCGGCGTCGGCGACCTCGACCTGCCGATGCCGCCCTGCCCCACCGACGGCGTGCCGGCCGAGGTCGCGGCGGTGATCGATCGCTGCCTGCGCAAGCGGCCCGAGGAGCGCTTCCCGTCGACGAGGGCGCTCCACGAGGCGCTCGAGGCGGTGCAGCCGGCGCGGGGGGCGCGCGGCGACGACCTGCGGCCGTTCCCCGGGCTCGCGGCGTTCACCGCGGCCGACGCCGACGTCTACTTCGGGCGGTCGGCCGACGTGCGGCGCGCGCTCGGGCGGCTGCGCGAGCAGCCGGTGCTCGCCGTCGTCGGGCCGTCGGGCGTCGGCAAGTCGTCGTTCGTGCGCGCCGGGCTCGGCCGGGCGCTCGCCGACGAGGAGCCGTGGGAGGTCCTCGCGACGCGGCCGGGGCGGACGCCGCTGGCGAGCCTGGTCGAGCTGGTCGCGATGGCGGGAGGCGCGGGAGGCGCGGGAGGCGCGGCGGGCGCGGCCGCCGGCGAGGAGGCGATGGACCGGCTGCGCGCCGAGCCCGGCCACCTCGCGGCGCTCCTGCGCGCGCGGGCCCAGCGCACGCGGCGCAAGGTCCTCCTCTTCATCGATCAGCTCGAGGAGCTGTTCACCCAGGACGCGCCGATCGAGGACCGCGCCGCGTACGTCGCCTGCGTCGACGCCATCGCCGACGATCTGGCGGCGCCGGTGCGGCTGGTGGTCGCGATGCGCGCCGACTTCCTCGATCGCCTGGCCGAGCACGGCGAGCTGATGGCGCGGCTCGCCCGCGCGCTGCTCTTCCTGTCGCCGCTCGATCGCACCGGCCTGCGCGAGGCGCTCGTCCAGCCGGTGGCGCGCGCCGGCTACCGCTTCGAGTCGGACGCGGTCGTCGACGACGTGCTCGACGCGATCGAGCACGCGCCGGCCGCGCTGCCGCTGCTCCAGTTCGTCGCCGAGCGGATGTGGGACAGCCGCGACCGCGCCGCGCGCACGCTCACCGCCGACGCCTACCGCGGCATGGGCGGCCTGGTCGGCGCGATCGCCACCCACGCCGACCGCGTGATCGCCGAGCTGCCGCCGGGCCGCCAGCGGGCGGCGCGCGCGCTGTTCCTCCGGCTGGTCACGCCGGAGCGGACGCGCGCGATCGTCGAGCTGCGCGAGCTGACCGAGGCCGGCGATCCGGACCTCGTCGCCGGCCTCCTCGACGTGCTGGTCGGCGCCCGCCTGCTGGTCGTCTCCGGCGACGGCGACCGGCGCACGATCGAGATCGTCCACGAGGCGCTCATCACCGGCTGGCCCGCGCTGGCGGCGTGGATCGGCGAGGAGCACGAGGTGGTGGCGTTCGTCGCCT
>DASZXE010000356.1:0-2395 GCA_035546475.1 Kofleriaceae bacterium | reverse complement strand
GCGTCGAGCTCGAGGGCGACGGCGCGATCGCCGCGCCCGGTCAGGCCGCCGTCCTCTACGACCGCGATCGCGTGGTCGCCGGCGGCTGGATCGCGCGGCCACCGGCGGCGTGAGCGCGGCGCGCCGCCGGCCCAGCCCGCGGCGCCGCCATGGACGGCCGGCCGCGCCGCGTGTTAACGCACGGGGCGATGTCGAGTCCGGCCGACCAGGCGCTCGCGACGTTCCGCGCCGAGCACGCGCCGGTGTTCGCCGCGCTGTGGCGGCGGTTCGGCGAGTTCGACCTGGTCGACGCCGCGCTCGCCGATGCCTACCAGGCGGCGATGGCCGCCTGGCCCGCCGCCGGCGTGCCGCAGAACCCGGCGTCGTGGATGGCGACGGTCGCGATGTCGGCCACGACCAACGTCATGGCGCGCCGCACCGCCGGCGCGCCGTCGCCCGCCGCCGCGAGCCCCGCCGACGATCTGCAGGCGCTGATCCTCGGCTGCTGCCATCCCGACCTCAGCCTCGAGCAGGGCGTCGTCTGCCTGGTGCGCGCGGTCGCCGGCCTCATGCCGTTCGAGCTCGGCGACCTGCTCGCGGTGCCGGAGGCGATCGTCAGCGGACGCCTCGACGCGGCGAAGGCGATCATGCGGCGCCGCGGCTTCCGCGCCGACACCGGCGGTGACGGCGAGCGCGCCACGCGGGTCGGCCGCGCGCGGCAGATCGCCGCGCTGGTCCGCGCGCTGCCCGCGCCGGAAGCCGCCGCGATCGCCGCGCTGCTCGACGCCCGCATCGCCGCGGCCTTCACGCTCGCCTGAACGCAGCCGCCCGCCGCGGCGCGCTCAGCCGAGCAGCGCCTTCAGCACCGTCGCGTCGCCCTCGAGCGCGACCCGCTGGAGGTAGAGCGCGAGCCCACGCTGGCCGCCGAGCTCGCAGCCGTCGCCGGCGCGCCCGGGCCCGCCGTGCTGGAGCTGCGGCAAGGCCGTCCCCGGCCCCGGCGACAGCGACGCCATCTTCTCGCTGCCGAGGTAGAGCCGCCCCGCGTACCCGCCCGCCTGCGCGACGAAGCGGGTGACCCAGTCGCGGTCGTCCGAGTAGCACGACGCCACCAGCCCGCCGCCGCCGCGCCCGACCAGCGCGGCCGCCTCCTCCGGCGCGCCGTCGTAGCCGCCGACGGTCGCGACCGGCCCGAACACCTCGTGCTCGTGCATCGGCGCGCACGCCGCCGCGTCCTTCGCCCGCCGCAGCACCGGCCCGAGGAAGAAGCCCTTGCCCGCCGGCACGCCGACCGCCGCCACCTCACCCTCGCCGCCGAACACCGCCTCGGTCGCCGCCGCCAGCCGCGCGACGCCGGCGCGGACGTCGCGGAGCTGCGCCGCGGTCGCCAGCGGCCCCATGCGGACGTCCTCGCGCGCCGGATCGCCGACGACGATGCCGCCGAGCCGCTCGGCGAGCGCCGCCTCGACGTCCTCCATGCGCTCGCGCGGCACCAGCACGCGGCGGATCGCCGTGCACTTCTGCCCGGTCTTCTGCGTCATGTCGCGCACGACGTCGTGGACGAACAGGCGGCCGGCCTCGCCGCCGAGGTCGACGTCGGGCGCCAGCACCGCCGCGTTGAGGCTGTCGGCCTCGACGTTGACCCGCACGCCCTCGGCCAGGACCCGCGGGTGCGCGCGCAGCGTCCGCGCGGTGTCGCTCGAGCCGGTGAACGCGAGCACGTCGGGCGCCCGCAGGTGATCGACGAGGTCGGCGGCCGGCCCGCACAGGAGCTGCAGCGCGCCGGCGGGCAGGGCGCCCGCGGTCACCCACAGCTCGACCATCCGGTGGCCGACCAGCGCCGTCGCGCTCGCCGGCTTGACGACGACCGGCATGCCGGCGAGCAGCGCGCACGCCAGCTTCTCGGCGATGCCCCACGCCGGGAAGTTGAAGGCGTTGATGAGCACGGCGACGCCCGGCCGCGTCACCCAGGCGTGCTGGCCCGACAGCCGGGCGGTGCGGCCGAGCTGGACCGGCTCGCCGTCGGCGAGCATGCGCGCGGCGCCGAGCGACTTGCCGAGCTCGGCGTACCAGGCGAGCGTCCCGCTGGCGCCGTCGACGTCGAACTTGGCGTCGCCGCGCGTGTTGCCGCCGGCCGCGGTCGCCAGGTCGAGCAGCTCCTCGCGCGCGCCGTGGACGATCTTGGCCAGCGCCGCCAGCACCGCGCCGCGCTCGGCGAACGTCATCGCGCCGAGCGACGCGCGGCCGACCGTGCGCGCGTGGGCGACCGCGGCGCCGAGCGCGAGCCCGTGGCCGTGGACCTCCGCCAGCGGCTCCTCGGTGGCGGGGTTGACGAGCGTGAGGGCCGGGCCGGCGCCGAGGTGCCAGTCGCCGGCCAGGTAGCTGGCCAGGGTCTTCATCGGCCGCACCTTACTACCGC
>DASZXE010000355.1:0-6990 GCA_035546475.1 Kofleriaceae bacterium | reverse complement strand
TCGGCGAGCGTGCCCTGCGACTCGACCATCTGGACGATCCGCTTGCAGCGCTCGACGACGTCGGGCGGCAGCACCACGTCGTCGAGGGTGAGCCGGGTGCGGACCGGCGTCGCGATCGACGACAGGTTGTGGCGGCTGCGCTCGAAGACCAGCCGATCGAGCTCGCGCTCGTCGAGGATCGCGCCGCCGCGGGCGCGCGCGGCCGCCGCCGCGTCGGCGCCGACCGGCACGATGTCGCCCGGCCCGAGCGGGTAGCGCTCGGCGAGCCGGCGCGCCGCCAGGCCGCCGGGATCGAGCGCGGCCGGCAGCGTCGACCGCCAGAGCTGCTGGCGCTCGCCGACCTCGAGGCGCGGCATGCGCACGCTCGCCAGGCCGAGCGCCTCCTCGGCCGCGATCCGGTCCTCGCGCTCGCTGCCGAGGAAGACGAGCTGCCCGCCCCGCTGGAGCAGGTGGGTCAGCGCCATCAACGTCGCGCCGCCGTCGGCGCCGAGCGCCTCCGCGTGCTCGAGGTAGACGACCGCGTCGTGCAGCCGGGCGTCGCGCAGCGCGCCGCGCAGGCAGCGGACCGCGACCGGCGCGGCCGGCGGGATCCGCAGCGCGTCGACGACGAGCAGCGGGCGGCGCAGCGCGCGGCACGTCGCGCGCACGGCGGTCTTCTTGCCGGCGCCCGCGGGCCCGCGCAGGAGGAGGCCGCCGCTCTCGCCGGTGAGCGCGACCCGGTGCGAGGCCTGGTCGATCCGCTGGCGCAGACGCGCGCGCTCGGCGTCGGCCCACACCAGCTCGTCCCAGCTCACCGCCGGCGTCTCCACCCGGGCGAACGTGGCGACCTCGTCGTCGAGCCAGGTGGCCCCGCGCGCGATGAAGCCGACGATCCCGTCCGGCACCGACAGCGCGCGCTCGGCGAGGCTGCGCCCGTGGGCGTCGTCGTCGACGTGGACCAGCGCGTGGACGCGCAGCGCGCCGTCGGGGTGCAGGAGCTCCCACGGCAGCCGGCCCGCCTCGGGGTCATCGCGCAGGAGCGCGAGCGCGATCCCCGCGTCGAGCCGCGTGCGCGCCATGTGGTTCTGCAGGTAGGCGACCATCCGGCGCACGCGCGGATCGAGCGCGGCGACCACCAGCACCAGCAACAGCATCTGCTCGTCGGAGGTGAGCTGGAACCGCGACGCCACCACCTGGAACGGCAGCGGCACGTCGGCGGCGACCGCCGCGGTCATCCGCAGCGACAGCCCCTCGGCGGCGGCGCGGATCGCGCGGCTGGCGCCGGCCGGATCGTCGAGCGCGCGGACGTCGGCCTGCTCGGCGGCGACCGACCGCGCCGCGCGATCGAGCTCGGGGTCGCCGATGTAACGCCCGGCCAGCGGATCGCCGGCCGCGGCGAGCGCCGGCAGGAGCCCTCCGGCGCGCGCCCGCGCGATCTGCCGCTCGAGGAGCAGCGCGACCCAGGCGGCGGCGGCGCGCAGGAAGTCGTCGGGGCGCGCGGCCGCGCTCACCGCCGGCGCCGCGCTCACGCGAGCTTCTTCTGCAGGCTGTCGACCATGCCGGCGATCATGCGGATCACGCGCGTCGCGTTCTGGTAGGCCTCGACATCGGCGCCGCCCTTGAGCTGCCGCGTCGTCATCGACAACAGCCGGCTCATGTCGAGGATCGTGTCGAGCTCGCCGCTCAGCCGCGAGTCGTCCATCATCCCGTCGAGGATCTTCCGAAGCGTCGGCGCGTCGCGCTCGAAGACCCGCTGGTCGCTGGTGTCGAGCTCGCGCAGGATCTCCGCCGACTTCTGGTTCTTCTCCTCGGACGACAGGCCGCCGTCCGAGAAGACCGCCAGCGCGCGGACGCCGATCTCCTGGTTGACGGTCTTCACGTCGCCGAGCTGCACCTTGCTCACCTTCAGCAGCCGATCGATCGTCGTCTGCAGGTGGGCGTCGCAGACCTGATCTGCGACCTCGGCGGTCACCTTCAGCGCGCGCTCGCGCTGCTTGAGGCGCAGCGCGTCCTGGTGCGAGTCGTGGCTCGAGCCCTGGGCCCACAGCTCCTGATCGAGCCGCTGGACGATCGCGCCGCCGTTGAGGTCCCAGATCTCGACGGCCTCGCGGAAGGCTTCGTCGAGCGCCACGGCGTCGCTCAGCGCGCCGTCGATGTTCTCGTGCTCCGCGTACGGCCCGTGCAGGGCCTTCATCAGCTTGTCGAGGCCGGTGCGCGCGATGTCGGAGCGCTGCTCGAACAGCTCGTCCTCGCGCTCCTCGACGGCGCTGTCGTCCTCGTCGAAGAGGCTGCTCGGCGCCTTCTCCTTCTCGCCGGTGAGCGTGCCGGTCTCGTCCTTCTCTTCCTCTTCCTCTGGCTCCTCCGATTGCTCCGCCGCCTTGGTCATCGTGCCGCAGGTGTCGTCCTCCTCGGCCTCTTCCTGCTCCTCGTCCTCTTCCTTGGCGTCCTCGACCACCTTGGGCGGGGGCGCCTTGGTCATCGTGCCGGCGCTGTCGTCCTCCTCGGCCTCTTCCTCCTCCTCCTCGTGCTCCTCCTGCTTCGCCTCCTGGATCACCTTCGGGAGGGCCTTGGTCATCGTCCCGGTGGTGTCGTCCTCCTCGGCCTCCTCCTCTTCCTCCTCCGCCTGCACGGGGGCCTTGATCATCAGGCCGCGCATCTTCTTCTTGCGCATCGCCAGCTTGACCACGTGGCTCGGCGTGCCGACCAGCCGCTGGACGCTCGCGGGTGCGGCGCTGATCGCCTTGCGCTGGACGCCCTCGCCCTGGCCGCCGGCCTGCTGGACGACGTGGGTCAGCTCGTGGGCGAGGAGGTGCTGGCCGGCGCGCGAGCCGGGATCGTAGGCGCCGCGGGCGAAGTGGATGTCCTTGCCGTGGGTGAATGCATGGGCTCCCACGGAAGCCGACAGCTCGTGGGCGCCGGGGTCGTCGTGGACGCGGACGTCGTCGAACGACGCGCCGGTCTTCGCCTCCATGGTGCTGCGGATGCCGTCGGGCAGCCGCTCGCCCCCGCCCGTGCCCTCGATGCGGGCGGCGACGTCGCCTCCCGCATCGAAGGCCTCGCCGCCGCCCTTGCGCTGGACCGCCGGCGCCTCCGCGGCGCGCGCCGGCTGCGCGACCTGGCCGCCCATGACGTCGTCGGCGACGGCGTCGGCCTCGCGCTCGAGCGCGTCGTCGTCGGCGCCGACCGCGAGCTTCGCCTGCGCGCCGGCGGCGGCGAGGCGCTGCACGCCGCTGTTGCCGAGCTGGTCCTGCAGGGCGTGCTCGTCGGCATCGCCGTGCAGATCTTGGTGATCGGACGCTTGCGACGACCGCGCGCTCCGGCGCAGCCGAGTGGATTCGGTCATGTCGTGCCCCCCGAAGAACTGCGGGAGCGAACGGCTCCCAGCCATGAAGGTGCAGCTCTTGCGCGTGCCCCGCCATTCGACGATCGTCCTAGGTGAAAATCGCATGAATCAGGCGCGGCGGTCGAGGAGCTCGAGGGCCTGGGCGAGGCGATCGATCGAGGCGATGCCGACGCCGAAGCCGCTGCGGAGCTGCGCTGGCGCGAAGGTCGGCGCCAGCCGGCGGAACAGCCGGTGGTGGCGCTCGGCCTCGGCGCGGTCGCCGCCGAAGTGGGCGCTCGCGGCCGCCATCGCGTGCGCGAACGGATAGCCCGGGTTGGTGACGACCGCGCGCTCGGCGGCGGCGAGCGCCTCCGGGTAGCGCCCGCAGATGAAGTAGACGACCGACAGGCCGGCGACCTGCGAGCGCGGACTGAGCTGGACGGCGCGGCGCGCGCACGCGAGCCCCTCGTCGTGACGGCCGGCGAGCGCGAGCGCCTGGGCGAGCAGCGCGTGGGCCGGCGCGAAGCTCGGGTTGTGGCCGACCGCGCTGGCGAGCAGGTCGATCATCGGCGGCACGTCGGCGTGCGCCTGGTGGTGGCGAGCAAGGAGGAAGTAGCCCTCGGCGGCGTGCGGCGCGAGCGCCACGCAGCGCTCGGCGCTGCCGCGCAGGCGATCGAGGCCGCGGTCGCGCTCGCCCCACTGGTTCAGCACCTCGTCGTAGCTGGCGAGGCCGAGGCCGAAGTGGGCGAGCACCAGCCGCGGATCGCGCTCGAGCGCGGCCCCGAACGCGGCCCGCGCCTCGGCGTTGGCGCGCGCCTCGCGGGCCTGCTGGAGCGTCATCGCCAGATGCGTGCGCTCCCACGCCGACAGGTCGTCGGGGCGGCCGCCGGGGAAGCGGCGGACCTCCGCCAGCGCGTGGGCGACCAGCACCGGGTACGCCGCCGCGACCACGCCGCTGACCACGGTGTCCTCGGTGTCGAACAGCTCCTCCTCGGCGAGCTCGTGGGTGTCGGTCCACAGGCAGGCGCCGGTCGGGACGTCGTCGATGCGGACGTCGAGGCGGAGGCCGCGCGGCGTGCGGCGGACGACGCCGTGGATCGCGAACGTCGCGCCGCGCCGGCAGAGCTCGTCGTCGCCGGTGGCGCGCCGCTCGAAGATCACCGGGAACCAGCACCAGCGGGCGAACAGGGCGGCGAGGTCGTAGGTGAGGCCGGCGGCGATCGTGCGCAGCCGGGCGTCGCCGTCGAGGGTGGTGACCGGCAGCACGGCGATCGCGGGGCGGGCGAGCACGGCGTCGGCGCGGGCGGCGCCGCGGCTCCACGCCGTGTAGAGCGCGGCCGCCTCGGTGCGGTTGTCGACCTCGAGGACGAGCAGGAGCTGGCTGACGTGGGCGCGCACCGTCGACGTCGCGACGCCGAGCACGCCGCCGATGTCGTCGTTCGACAGCCCGCGCGCGAGCAGCTCGAGGACCTCGCGCTGGCGCGGGGACAGCGCCTCGAACGAGGGCATTCCGTCGGGCGAATGCGAGGCCCCCCGGCCCATGGGCCGACGCTACCCCGTCCAGCCCGGCGCGGCCAGCCCGGCGGCCGGCGTGCTACCAAGGTCCGGTGATCGAGCTGGTGGACGTCACCTGCGCCTACGACCGCGCCCCGGTGGTGCAGGAGGTGTCGCTGGCGGTGACGGGCGGCGAGCTGGTCGCGATCGTCGGGCCGAACGGGGCGGGGAAGACGTCGCTCTTGCGGGTGGCGGGCGGCCTGCTGAAGCCGAGCGCGGGGCACGCGCGCATCGCGGGGCGCGATCCGGCGGCGACCCGGCGGCGCGACCTCGCCCGCGACCTGGCGTACCTGCCGCAGCGCTACGAGCTGGCGTTCCCGTTCACCGCGCTCGAGGTGGCCTTGATGGGGCGCTACGCCCACCAGCGCGGCCCGGGCCTCGAGCGCGCGGTCGACCTGGCGGCGGCGCGGGAGGGGCTCGAGCGCGTCGACGCCGGCGCGCTCGCCGACCGGCGGTTCGACACGCTGTCGGGCGGCGAGCGGCGGCGCGTGCTGCTCGCGCAGGCGCTCTGCCAGGGCGCGCGCGCGATCATCCTCGACGAGCCGACGGCGGCGCTCGACCCGGCCCACGCGATCGCGGTGATGTCGGCGCTCGCCGTCGAGCGCGGGCGCGGCGCCGCGATCCTGCTCGTCACCCACGACCTCGACCTCGCCGCCCGCCACGCCGACCGGGTGCTGGTGCTGTCCGGCGGCCGGACACTCGCGCTCGGCCCGCCGCTCGACGTCTTCGCCCGCGCCGAGGTCGCCGCCGGCTTCGGCGCGACCTTGCACGTCGGCGCGCTGCCCGACGGCGGCCGCTTCGTGGTGGCCCGGTGAGGCGCACGTGAGCTTCCTCGGCGGCGGCCGCCGCCTCGACGCGGCCCGGCTGACGGCGATCCTGGTCGCCTGCACGGCCATCTGCGCGGTGGTGAGCGCGCTGGCGCCGCTGGTCGGCCGCGCCTACGCGGGCGGCCCGCTCGAGATCCTGCCGCTGCACGCGATCTGGTCGAGCGACCTGGACGGCCTCGTCTTCGCGGTGCGCCTGCGCCGCGTGGTCGCCGCGCTGCTGTGCGGCAGCGCGCTCGCCGGCGCCGGCTGCGCCTTCCAGGCGGTGCTGCGCAACCCGCTCGCGGAGCCGTACACGCTCGGCGTGTCGTCGGGCGCGGCGCTGGCGGCGGTGATCGCGATCCGGCTCGGCGTCCCCGACATCGCCGGCATCGGCGGGGTCAGCGCGGCCGCGGTGGCCGGCGCGCTCGTCGCGGTGCTGGTCGTCTGGCAGATCGGCCGGGTCGGCAGCACGCTGCCGCCGGCGAGCCTGGTGCTGGCGGGCGTCACCGTGTCGATGTTCGCGTCGGCGGCGTCGCTGGTCGTGCAGTACAGCGCCAGCTTCGTCGACGTGAGCCGCATCGTGCGCTGGATGATGGGCGGCCTCGAGTGGACGCCGTACGAGACGCTCGCGCGCACCGGCCCGCCGATCGGCCTGGGGCTCGCGGTGCTGCTGTGGCTGGGCCGGGACCTGAACGGCCTCGCCGCCGGGCCGGAGGCGGCGGCGTCGATCGGCGTCGACGTCGGCCGCACGCAGACGGTGGCGTTCGGCGCGGCGTCGCTGCTCGTCGGGGCGAGCATCGCGATCGCGGGGCCGGTCGGCTTCGTCGGGCTGATCGTGCCGCACGCGCTGCGGGCGCTGATCGGCCCGGACCACCGCGGGCTCCTGCCGGCGTCGATCCTGATCGGCGGCGCGACCGTGGTCGTCTGCGACGCGGTGGCGCGCATCGTCAACGAGATGCCGGTCGGCGTCGTGACGGCGCTGCTCGGCGGGCCGTTCTTCCTCGTGCTGCTGGTGCGCGGCAAGCGCAAGGCGGACCTGTGGAGGGACGGGTGAGCGGGCCCGCGGCGAGCGCGGTGCTCGAGCACGTGCGGTCGGCGATCGTCCCGGCGAGCGCGGCGATGGCGGAGGCGGCCGGCGAGGCGACGCTCGCGCGCTGGCTGGCGGGGGCGCGGCACCGGCCGCGGCCGGTGATCGTGCGGCCGGTCATCGTCGTCGCCGCGGCGGATCACGGCGTGCTCGATCCGGGGCCGTCGCTGGGGGCGGGCCACCCGACGGCGATCGCGCTGGCGGCGATCGCGAGCGGCGACGCGGCGGTGGCGCGGGTCGCG
>DASZXE010000354.1:0-3686 GCA_035546475.1 Kofleriaceae bacterium | reverse complement strand
GCGTCGTGTCGGCCGCGTGTACCGCCGCCAGCCGCGCGAGCCGATCGACCACCGCGGCGATCGACGGCGCCGCGACCGTCGGCGCCGCCGGCTCGGTGGCGAGCTCTTCCAGGTGATCGTCGACCCACCGCTCGTACGGATCGCCGAGCGGGTGCCACACGCCGCGGGTGCGGGCCGGCACCGCCACGTCGCCGAGCAGGTGACACGCGCGGCCGACGTGGTGCGCGGCGCGATCGGGCGCGCGCCGCCACTGCGCGCACGCCTCGTCGATCAGCCGCTCGATGCGCGCCAGCGCCGACGGCGCGCCGAGCTCGCCGCGCGCGCGCCCCGGCCGGTACGTGTGCGACAGCCCCGGCGACTGCACGCGCCAGCGGGTGAACGGCACGCGGATGAGGTCCTCGTCGACGCAGCCGGCCTGCACCATCGCGCGCCGCGCCTGCAGGCCGGCGTGGCCGGCGCCGTCGAGCGCCGTCTCGATCAGGTACGCGTGCGTGGCCGGCAGCATGGGCCTGCGCCGGCGCGGCCGGTCAGATCGAGCCGGCGGCCGAGCGCGAGACGCGGCTGCCGCGCCGCGTGCAGCGGGCGCTGCCGTCCCACACCTCGACGTGCGTCGCCCAGCCGTGCGCGGTGCCGCGCCGGGCGAGGCCGTCGTAGTAGGCGCGGCGCGCGACGAAGAAGTCGAGCTGGTTGCCCTTGATGCGGCCGCCGACGTCGGCGGCGACCACGCAGCCGTCGTGGATGAAGCCGCCGGTCGGCGCGCGGCCGGGCATCCGCATGCCGTCGAGCTCGGGGATGTAGAGCAGCGAGCCCATCTTGATGACGGTGGGATCGACCGCGACCATGCGGAACGGTGACAGCGGCAGGCCGGAGGAGCCGGTGCCCCACTTGATGGCGGGGGGCAGGATGTGGAAGCACTGCACGCCGCACGAGCAGGCGCCGGCGACGTTGATGAGGCGGCCGTCGCGCAGGCGGCCCGTGCCCTGCATACGGACGCTGGCGGCGAACTCGGGCGTCACCTCGGCGAGCGGCTGGCAGTCACGGCCGAGCATCGGCACGCGGGTCGGACCGTCGGTCGCGTCGGTGGCCGCGGTGGCCTCGGCCGCCTGGATCGCCCGGGGCTCGGCCGACGCCGAGGCCGCGCTCGCGCTCGCGTTGTCGTTGGCGGGCATGGCGCCCGGCGCGATGTCCGCCATCGTCGACGAGCCGAACGCGGGCGACGGGGCCGGCGGCGGCGACGCCGGGGCCAGCTCGTCCTCGACGGCGATGTAGTAGAAGGTCATGAGGAAGTCGCCGATCGGCTTCTCCTCGGTCGGCGCGGCGTCGGTCGTGCCGTCGACGGCGGAGGCGCGCGGCGCGAGGGACGCGGACGTCGTCGCGGCAGGCGTCGACGACGTCGCGCGCGCGGCGGTGATCGACGACGCGAGCGAGGCGAGCGACGTCGTCGCGATCGCCGACGTCGCCGGCGCGGTCGACGTCGCGGTGGGCGCGAACGCGACCTGGCTCTCGACCGGAGGCGACGGCGGCGCCGCGTCGGGGCGGCTGCACGCCACCGCGGCCACCGGCACCGCGACGCGCGCGAGCCCGCCGAGCTGCGCGCGCACGCCCGCGAGCGCCGGTTGCACGACACGGGCCACCGCGGTGGTCACGGTGCGCGCGGTGGTCGTGACGGCGCGCGCGGACGCGGTCACTGTTCGCCCGATCAGGCCCATGGTCTGGCCGACGCGCCGCGCGGCTGCGCGCAGGACGGACGCGCACCGGTGAAGGACGTGGGTGAGACGCATCGGGACCTCGTGAGACGGGTGGCGCCGGGGAGGCGATCCTCTCCGGTCACCCAGGGCTTGGGCCCCGACCTCGAGGACGATCGCGCGTCTGCGTCGGATCGTCCCGTCGGTGGGGGCCACGTTTGGGCGCTTGCACTCTCTGTCCGGGGAGAAAAATTCTACGACGGTTCTCGCGCTGTCCACGCGTAAAAAGGCCGTTTGATCGGCCCGGAGGTCGGGCCAATCCCGCGGCGCGTCGACGGCGTCGCGGGCGTCGAGTCGCGTCGAGTCGCGTCGACGGAACCGACGGCACCGACGGCGTCGCGGGCCTACGACATCGACAGGCGCATCGCGAGCGCGAACGTCGCGAGCCAGTGCGCGCCCTCGTAGCGCTGCGACGCGAGCGCGGCCAGCGCGGCGCGCGCGTGGTCGTCGGCGCAGCGATCGATCGCCCTGCGCCGTCGATCGTCGTCGGGCAGCGCGCGCGCGATCGCGGCGAGCATCGTCGCGCGGCTCGCGCACAGGCCGTCGAGGTGGACGAGGCGGCCGTCGGTACGATCGGCCGGCACCGGCGGCGCGAGCGCGCGCAGCGCCTCGTCGTCGTCGAGCTCGGGCAGCGCGCGCGCCAGCCAGGCCGCGAGCTCGTCGGGCGCGAGGAGGCGCGCCATCAGCGCGGCGGTGCCGAGCGCGGGCGACAGGAAGTCCTCGCCCGACGGCTCGAGGTGGAGCGCGGGCCCGCTATCGTGCGCGTGCAGGCGGCGGCTCGCGGCGATCGCGCGCCGCGCGAGGTCCGCGTCCGCGTCGCCACGCAGGCGCGCGGCGTCGAGCAGCAATGACGTCGCGAACGCCGACTGCGCGTGGGTGCCCGCCCGCGTCGGATGGGTGAGCCGCTCGAGCCACGCGACGATGCGCGCGGCCGCCTGCGCGGCGAGCGGCTTGAGCAGGGCGGCCCAGGCGGCGACGTCGTCGTCGGGCCACGCCGCCAGCTCCGCGTGCAGCGCGCACAGCCAGGCGAGGCCGTACGGCCGCTCGAACGCCGGCCGGCGCGCGAGGTACGCCGCCTCGCCGGCGATCGCCTCGGCGGTGAAGCTGCGCGCGAGCGCGGCGCGCGCATCGGCGGCGATCGGCGCGTCGGGAAAGCGGCGCGCGACCGCGGCGATCGTCCAGTGGCCGTGCACCGCCGAGTGCCAGTCGTAACAGCCCCAGAAGACCGGGTGCGCGCGCCGCGGGGTCGCGACGTCGCCGTCGTCGTCGAGCTGGTGGGCGACCTGGTACGGATACGCCCGGTGCACGCACGCGAGCGCCAGGCGCGCGTACCTCGTCGCCTCCGCCTCCGAAAGCGCCGCGCGGGGCGCGATCGTCATGATCGGCCCCGCGCGTTCATGCACCGGTGGTGGACCGGCGCTCGCATCACCGCATCTTGCCGTACGCGCCGAACAGCGCCTTCACCATGTTGAAGCCGTGCTCCGACTTGAAGCGGTAGTAGAGCATCAGCAGGCCGAAGACGAGGCCGACGATGCCGATGATGGTCTGGAAGGCGGCCAGCTTCTTCTGCATCTCCATCGCCTTCACCTCGGCCGGCGTCTCGCCGGGGATCCACTTGGCGATGAGCGGCATGCCGAAGAGGAAGCCGAGCACGATCGCCGACGCGGTGCCCAGGTAGAAGGCGAACGGGAACAGCGTCCAGTGGTCACCGATCGCGCCGATGTCGTCCGTCTTGCCGATCCAGCCGATCAGGAAGATGACGCCGAGGGCGAGCAGCGCGACGCCGATGAAGCCCTGGAACGGGACGATCTTGTCGATGAGCTGCTTCGCCTCCGGCTTCTTGCTGATGATGAAGCCGGACACCGCGAGGATGCTGGCCACGATGAGGAGCAGACCGATGAGAATCATCACGAAAGGCATGGGAGTCCTCCAGTGCGGCGA
>DASZXE010000353.1:0-4325 GCA_035546475.1 Kofleriaceae bacterium | reverse complement strand
GGCGGCTCGACCTCGCGGGCGGCCGACATCCTCGGCATCTCGACGCGCAAGGTCCAGTACCGCCTCCGCGAGTACCAGGGCGGCCCCGCCGCCCCCTCGGCCGCCGCCGCCGACCCCGCCGACCCCGCGGCCGACGAGTAGCCGGGGGATAGCCGGGGGATAGCTCGGCTGTCCGCGCCCGGCGGCAACGCTCTGCCCGCCAGTCAGAGCGACCGCGGGGCCATCCCGCGCCGTCGCAGTCGCGCACTCGATTGCGCCGCCCCTGTCATCTGGAGTCAGGGGGCGTATGATGCGAATCAGGATGGGGCCAGACGAGGTGTTCGCGCGCTGCAGGCCGGTCGAGGAATGGCCGGTGTTTGCCATCGGTGTGAAGGAGGCGGGCGTGACGGTCGCATCGCAGCAGCGACGCGCCATCCATCTCATCGACGCCCTCTGCCGCGCAGGAGTGATCGCTGCCGGGTCCCGGATCGCGATCATTGGCGCTGGCGCGGCAGGCCTGACCGCAGCGGCATGGGCGGCGCGCGCAGGGACGCGTTCGATCATCCTCGAACGTGATAGCGAGCTGCTCTCCACGTTGCGTGGCAACTACACGCGGCTCGTACACCCCAACCTGTACTCTTGGCCGGATCCGGGCTGGAACGACCCCGACGCATCGCTGCCGATCCTGTCGTGGACAGCCGCCGCGGCTGGGGTTGTCGCTACCAAGATCCGCGAGCAATTCCAGCTCGAGCAGGCGCGCACGGGGCTCATCGAGCTGCGGCTTAGCGTCGACCTGAATTGGCACTGGCCACCGCGCATGTCCGGTTCTCGCGTCGACCTGTCGTGGCGACACGAGGGCAACGAGGAGCACGGCCGCTTCGCTGCGGTGATCCTCGCGGTCGGCTTCGGCAAGGAGCACGGCGTTCGAGATGGCTTTCCTGGGTACTGGCAGAACGACTGGGTCGAAGAAGCAGCAGGCGGCCGGCCGCTGCGTTACTTCATTCACGGTGCTGGCGACGGCGGGCTGACTGACCTGTTCCGCGTGCGCATGGCGAACTTCCAGCAAGGGGGCATCGAGGGATTGCTGGCGCTAGGCGGACGTCGGCTGGAGGTGCTTGCCGCCGAGGTCGCGAGCATCGAGCGTCGCTGGCGCGGCGGTCGGCACCACGACGCCAGCGAGCGGATGCACGCCGCGTACGAGGCGTTGCACGTTCCGTGGCTGGAAGACGCGATCGAGGAGAGCGAGCTGCGTCCGCACCCAGTGACGATCGTCGACAAGTATCCGCCCCTGGGTCAGCGGCGCTTTCCGCTCAACAAGCTCCTGGCCTCCTGCTTCGTCCGGCGGGCGCAGTGGGGCGTGCGATGGTTGCGTGCCGACCTTGCTCGGGACGCGATCACCCGTACCGCTGACGGCTTCTCGGTCGATCTCGGAGCGGTTCATGGCGGCCAGCAGGAGTTCGATCGAGTGCTGGTCCGGCGCGGCGCCAAACCCGCCATCGACGCATTTTCGGAGGAGGTGGCGAGAGGATGCGAGGTGATGGCGCGCGGGGACGACACGCTCAGGGCCGCTCCCAGCCCGACAACGATGGAATTGGTGCCCGCACCCGCACAGGTTCGCGCTCTGGCGGCAAGCATCGCTGGTCACCGCGGCCTGGTCGACGTCGTGTGCAACTTGCTTCTGTTCCTCCGCCACTGCGAGCGCCCGACTGCCGATCTGGTCGGGCACCCCGACTTCGTCGCCGCCCGTCGTCGCGCCCTGGAGGTGATGCGGCCTCTTGAGCTGGCGGTGGTGTCGCTCGACGTCTGTCCACAGGTCGCAAGGCGCGCGGCCCGCGTGCTGAGCGAGGCGGTCAGCCTCGACGTCGCGGTCAACGCCCGCGCTCTGGTGGAGGCGATCGACCTCGTCTGGGGCCAGCGACTGCATGGACGTCTGCGCGCGGGACTCGGAGGAGCGAGCAGTAGAACGTTCGGCGCCAACGAGCTCCATCCGCGGCAGAGCTCGCCCGACGATCGCCGCGGCGTCCGTGACGGGGGTCTGGAGCGGGTCGCGCTGATGCCCATGGGCGACCTGCTCTTGACCATCGACTGGACGTTGCGCGCCTGGGCCGAGCCCATCGAGATCGGATCGTGTCCGGTGCTCCGCTCGCTCTCGGATCTGCAGCTCGAGCGCGTAGCGGGCAAGACCTTCTTCGGCGCACGTCACAAGGACCTCGTCGCCCATCACTCCCTGTTGCGCGATCTGCTGCCGCAGATCCGTGGTGGGGCTGCTGACGTCTTCCTGGTGCCGGAGTTTGCGCTGAGCGACTCGCGTGGATGGATCGAACAAGCTCGCCACGATGGCTGCGTCGTCTACGGAGGCCTCGGCCACGTCCATCAGGATGGCCGGTGCCTGCACCAGCTCGTCGTGGCACTGGATCACGGCGAGCCCCGGGTCTTCGCCAAGCGCGCACCGACCGTCTACCGTCATGGTGATGAGGATCTCGAAGAGGACATCCACCGCAGCCCCGACCACACGATCCACGCGGTGGCGGCGGCCGATGATCGAGCGCTCCTCGTCCTGGCGGGCGAGGACTGCGCGGCGACCCGACTCGCCGACCTGGCTATCGCCCTCCAGCCGACCTACGTGCTGGGTGTGGGCGGTCCGCTCGGTGAGTCGATGCTCGACGTGCTCAACGGGCTCACGGAGCACGAGATCGCGAGCCACGTCGTGGGATTCGGCAAGGTCGCCGACATAACTACCTGATTTTACATGGCTTGAATATGAGCGCCAAATCTGGCATCTAACTGGCAGAAAGCTGGCCGATAACTATCACGTGGCTAGCTTGTCCATGTAGATTCCGAAACAGGGAGGTCACGATGGCGTTCGCCGACGAGATGAAGGAAGCGTGGCTGATGGGGATGCGCGAGAACGCACGGATGAGCGCCTTCGTGCGCGACATCGGTTTCCGCCTGGCGTCCATGTCCGATAGTCAAATGCGCGTGCTGCGCAACATGGTGGCCGCAGCGCAGCCGGAGGACGCATTCCGCAAGGGGATTGCGCTCGCCGTGGTCGAGATGGTCGACGGCCACCGCGACGCGCTTGCCGCCGGTCAGCGCACCGAGGCCACGCGCGAGACGGCCGCCCGACTTGGATTGACGCATCGAATCCTCACGCTGCTCCAGAATGCGGTTCCGCTGACGACCGGCGACATCGCGCACAAATTGGGCGTGGACGACGACGACGTGTCGCGTGCGCTCGGCAAGCTTCGCCGCGACGATCTCATCGAGACTGATCAGCGCCCGGGCACCAGCCGGCGGCTGCGGTGGCACCGGCTCAGTCCGGCCGGCGAGCAGGCCCTCGCCACCTGGCCTGCAGCGGTCGCAACCGACGAGCCGATGGATGAGGCCGGCAGTCGCACCGGGCCGGTGGCCCCCGCGTCTGCGGGAGACCACGATCGCGCCCGCCGAGATTCCCCGGGCGGAAGTGCGTGACGTTGCCGCAGCAGGGTGCCCGCCCGGCGCAGCGAGGCGCGCGACCACACAAGACCACGGCGGCCGCCACACGTCATCGGTGCACCGTACGGTCGGCCCCGGCGCGACGCCGTAGCCCGCGCGCATTGGCTACCCACTGCTCGCGACGGTGAGCGGCCGATAGCGGGGAACGGCGGCGTGCTGCTCGCGTCCTCATCCGATGGCGGGCGCGTCGTGTAGATTGCGGCGATGCGCGCGCGCGGCAGCGGCTGGTTGCACCTGCGAGCCGGCGAGGCCGGGCCGATCGCGATCCTGGTCGGCTGGTACTTCTGCGTGATCGGCGCCGCCTTCGTCGCGCGCTCGGTGCGCGACTCGCTGTTCCTCGCCCACCTGTCGGCGGCGCGGCTGCCGTCGATGTACGTGGCGACGCCGCTCATCGTCACCGCGGTCGGGTTCGCCTACGCCCGCATCGAGGGCAAGCTGCGGCGCGATCGGCTCGCGATCGGCACCGCGGTCGCCAGCGGCGCCGTCCTCGTGCTCGCCCGGCTGCTGCTCGGCACCGGCGACTGGATCTACTACACGCTGTACGTCGCGGTCAGCGTCATCAGCGGCCTCGTCATCATGCAGCTCTGGATGGCGGCCAGCGATCGCTTCACGTCGCGGGACGCCAAGCGGCTGTTCGGCCTCGTCGGCGCCGGCGGCACGCTCGCCGACATCGTCATCGGCGCGGTGCTGGCGCTGCTCGCGCCGCACATGGCCGTCGAGGATCTGCTCTACCTCGCCGCCGGCCTGCTGTTCACGGCCGCGGCGCTGGCGATCGCGCTCGGCCGGCTCGGCGGTCGCGTGCAGGCCCGGCCGCGGCCGGCGCGCGCGCGTGGCGCGAAGGCGGAGGGCCG
>DASZXE010000352.1:0-5972 GCA_035546475.1 Kofleriaceae bacterium | reverse complement strand
CTTCGCGCCCGGCCGCGCGACGACGACCTGAGCGGCCCGCCAGTAGCGCGCGCTCTCGGCGGTCTGGCCGAACAGCTTCGCGCGCAGGCCGAGCGCCGGCACCTGGCGGCGCAGCATCGCCGCCGCCTCGACGTCGCCGGCGGCGTCGAACAGGTAGGTGACCTGCTCGGACAGCCGGCCGAGCGAGAGCTGCATCGTGAGCTGGCCGATCGCCTCCGGCTCGAGGCCGGCGACCTCGACGACGACCGCCGGCGTGCCGATGCCGAAGCGCGCGCGCAGGGCGGCGCGGTCCTCGCCGGCGGCGTCGGCGAACGCGCGCTCGCCGAGCGGGCCGGCGACCAGGATGCGGTCGCCCTCGACGCCGGCGTCGGCGAGCGCGACCGCGGCCAGCTCGTCGACGGCGCAGTAGCGATCGGCGCCGGCCTCGCCCCACGCGGCGGCAGGCTCGAGGTCGGGCACCACCGCGACCACCGGCGCCGGGTTGGCGGCCTGATCGCGCACCACCGACAGCGCCTGCGCGGCGAACGGATCGAACGCGACCGTGACGTCGGGCGGGTTGCCGTCGAGCTCCTTGCGCAGGCGGCGCTGCGCCGTCTCGCCGACCAGCATGCGGCGCACGCGATCGGAGAGGCCGCCGCCGTGGGCGCCGGCGCCGCCGACGTCGATCGCGCGGACGCGGAGGTCGGCCGCCTCGCACGCGGCGAGCACCGGCACGACCGCGGCCGGATCGGCGCTCGCGCTGGTGACCAGCAAGACCTGCGGGCCGGTGCCGCTCACGCGCGGGCCTCGGCTGGGCGGGCGGCCGGCGGCGGGACGAGGTTGGGCGGGCGCTCGCCGCGGAGGACCGCCGCGACCGCGCTCGCGCACAGCTCGCCCATGCGGGCGCGCGCGCCGGCGGTCGCCGAGCCGAGGTGCGGCAGCAGCACGAGGCGCGGCGCGGCGAGGAGCCGCGGGTCGACGTGCGGCTCGTTCGCGAAGACGTCGAGGCCAGCGCCGGCGAGGTGGCCGCGCTCGAGCGCGTCGGCGAGCGCGGCCTCGTCGACGACCTCGCCGCGCGCGGTGTTGACCAGGACCGCGGTCGGCTTCATGCGGGCGAGCGCGCGGGCGTCGATCAGGTGGCGCGTCGCGGCGGTGAGCGGCGTGTGGAGGCTGACGAAGTCGGCGCGGGCGAGCAGCTCGTCGAGCGGCAGCGGCGTGATCCCGGGCGCATCGCGCACGTCTGGCGCGCGGTCGGCGTGGCCGCTGGCGACGATGGTCATGCCGAAGCCGTGCGCGCGGCGGGCGACCGCGCGGCCGACCCGCCCGAGGCCGACGATGCCGAGCGTCTGGCCGTGGACCTCGACGCCGTGGAGGAGGCCGGGCGACCAGCCGTGCCAGCCGCCGCTGCGGAGGAGCCGCTCGCCCTCGCCGAGGCGGCGGGCGGCCGCCAGCAGGAGCGCGAACGCGAGGTCGGCGGTGGCCTCGGTGAGCACGTCGGGCGTGTTGGCGACCAGGATGCCGCGGGCGGCGGCCGCCGCACGGTCGATGTTGTCGAAGCCGACCGCATAATTTGCGATCACGCGCAGGCGGGAGGCACGATCGAGGACGTCGGCATCCACATGATCGGTCAGGAGACAGATGAGCGCGTCGGCCGCGGGCAGCTCGGCGAGCCAGCGCGCGCGCGGCCACGAGCCCTCGGCGGCGGACGGGCCGACGAGGTCGTGACCGGCGAGGATGCCCGCGACGTCGCCGGGCAGGCGGGCGGTCAGGACGACGCGAGGCACGACGCTGACGCTACCATGCTATTTTTCGGCTGTATGAGCCGTGGGGGGGCCACCGGTATGCGTGCGGCTGCGATCGCGATCGCGGCCGCGCTGGCGGCGTGCGCGCCGAAGGGCGCGGCGGTGCCGGTGCGTGCGCCGGCGCCTGCGGAGACGAGGGCGGTTCCGGCGGCGACGACGACGACAGCGACGACGCCGACGACCGCCATGCCGACGACCGCCACGCCGACGACCGGCGCGCCCACCGCCGCGACGTACGTGCCGACGCCGACGCCGCCGACGCCGCCGACGCCGACGACCGGCGCGCCCACCGCCGCGACGCTCGCGCCGGTTGCAGACAGCACCGCGCCCGTCACCGACCGCGCAACCCCGACCGCCGAGCGCGCGACGCCACCTGCGGAGCCCGCGACGCCCGCCGCCGACGGCGCGAGCGAGGCCGAGGCGATCGCCGCGCAGGACGTCGTCTCGCCCCACGTCCCCGACGACGACGGCCTCGGCGGCGCCGCGCCCGTCCGCGGCTTCGACGCCCCGGGCTACCTCGCCTTCACCTTCGACGACGGCCCGCACCCGGCCTGGACGCCGCGGGTGCTCGCCGCCCTCGCCGCCCACGACGTCCACGCCACCTTCTTCGTCATCGGCCGCATGGTCTGGGGCCTCGATCACCCGGCGCGCCGCCGCGAGCTCATCGCGATCGCCGACGCCGGCCACGACATCGGCAACCACACGTGGAGCCACGCGCGCCTCACCTCGGTCGGCCCGCTCGAGCGCGCCAACCAGATCGATTCGAGCGGCGCGCTCATCGGCTGGATCATCGGCCGCCCGGTCCACATGCTCCGCCCGCCGTACGGCTCGACGAACGGCGAGCTGGCCGCCATGCTCGCCCACCGCGGGCTCACCGAGGTCGGCTGGAACATCGACCCGCGCGACTGGGAGGCGAAGAGCCCGGCCGAGCTCCGCAAGACCGTGCTCGCCGCGATCCTCCGCGCCGGCGGCGGCATCATCATCCTCCACGACGACAAGTGGATCACCGCGCAGGCGCTGCCCGGCATCCTCGACGACCTCGAGGCCGCCAACTGCCACCGGATGGCGGCCGGCGTGCCACCGATCCTGCCGGTCTCGCTCCACTACTTCATGCACCGGCCGGTGCCCGCCTGGGTCGAGGCGCGCACGCAGGCCTACCGCGACGGGCTCGAGGCTCGCTGCGCCGCGCGCGCGGAGCCCGGCGGCGGCGCGCCGATGCACGCCACCACCGTGCGCGCCGGCGGCCACCTGAGCCGCACCGATCACGCGCCGGCCGCCGTCGCCGCGGGCGTTGACAACCACACCGCCTCACACTAGGGTCGCCGCCCGTCCTGGCCGGGAGCGTGCCAGGGGCGGCCGGTAGACCGGCCACGCGAGCGACGAGGTTTCATGGAGACGCCCACTACCCAGGAGGCCCTCGGTCCGGTGACGAGCCGCACGCCGCGGCTGTCGCCCGATGCCCTGCGCACGGATCAGGCCGAGCCGATCGAGCGCCTGGCGGATCTGGAAGGCGACGTGGGCGCCGAGAGCGAGGAGCGGACGAGCGACCACGCCGCCGCGGTCTACGATCTGCGCAGCCGCTTCGCCGGCCGCGCGGGCGTGCTCGACCGGCTGCTCGCGATGTTCGAGGGAGCGATCCGCGACCGCGGCATCGGCTTCGCCGTCGTCGTCGGCGAGGCCGGCATGGGCAAGAGCCGCCTGGTCAGCGAGCTGGCGCGGGTCGCGCGCGATCGCCACCCGTCCGCGCGGGTGATCGTCGCCACCGCCGAGGAGCACGCGCCGTCGTTCGCGGTGTTCGCGCGGCTGCTCGCGCAGCGCTTCGGCATCCCGGGCGACGCGGACCTCGTCACCGCGCGCGAGCTGATCGTCGCCGGCGTCGCCGACGTCCTGCCGCCGGCGCGGGTCACCGAGGTCGCGCACCTGATCGCGCACCTCATGCGGGTGCCGTTCGACGACAGCCCGGTGGTCGGCCCGCTGCTCGAGGCCCCGCAGCAGCTCGAGATCCGCACGTTCCTGGCGCTGCGCCGCCTGCTCGCCGCCGACGCCGAGCGGCAGCCGCTCCTGCTCTGCGTCGAGAACCTCGAGCTGACCGGGCCGGAGACGATCAACCTCGTCCACTACCTCGCCGCCGGCCTGCGCGGCGCGCCGATCCTGCTGGTCGCCACCGCGACCGCGCAGCTCTACGAGCGCCACCCGACCTTCGGCGAGGGCGAGATCGCGCCCGAGCGGCTCGAGCTCGGCCCGCTCGCGCCCGCCGAGGCGGAGACGCTGCTGCGCGACCTGCTCGCGCCGCTCGGCGCCGTGCCCGACCGGCTGGTGACGCACGCCCGCGGGCTCGGCGGCTCGCCGCGCGCGATCCACGAACTGGTCCGCCTGCTGCTCGAGAGCGACTGCATCGTGCACGGGCCGGGCGGCGGCTGGCGGCTCGACGCGGTCCGCCTCGCCGAGACCAACCTGCCGCGCACCTACGACCAGCTCGTGCTCACCCGGCTGGCGGTGATGGAGTCGGTCGGCCGCCGCGTGCTCGAGATGGCCGCGGTGATCGGCGACGTCTGCTGGATGGACGCGATGCTCGCGCTCGAGCGCGCCGACGGCCTCCGCCAGGGCGACCCCGACGGGCCGACGCTCTCGCAGATCGCGGCGTCGGGCGATCACTCGCGGGCGACGATCAACGCCGCGCTGGCGACGCTGATCGAGCGCGAGTGGCTGGTCGAGATGACGCCGCCCAGCCTGGCGGGCGAGCGCGAGCTGCGCTTCGCGTACCCGCACCTGCGGCTCCTCGTCGAGAAGAACCTCGACGACGCGCGCCGCCGCCGCTACCACCGGCTGGTCGCGCAGTGGCTGGAGCTGCGCCCCGAGGGCCGCGGCGCCGCCAGCCAGGAGCAGGTCGCGCGCCACCTCGAGCGCGCCGGCGAGACGCGCGAGGCGGCCAGCCGCTACCGCCGCGCCGCCGACGCCGCGCGCACGTCGTACTCGAACGAGCGGGCGATCCGCCTGTACGACCGCGCGCTCGCGTGCGTGGGCGACAGCGATCTCGCCGCGCGCATCCACCTCTGGCACGACCTCGGCTCGGTCTACGATCTGATCGGCGACTTCGAGGCGGCGCTCGGCGCGTTCGAGCGGATGCTGCGGCTGTCGTGGGTCGGCGCGTCGAAGGCGAAGGCGGCGGTCGCCTTCAACAAGATGGGACGGGTGTGGCGGCGCAAGGGCGACCTCAAGCTCAGCCTGGAGTACCTCGAGCGCGGCGCCGAGCTGTTCCGCGCCGCCGAGGACGATCGCGGCATCGCCGGCTCGCTCGACGACATCGGCAAGGCGCTGCAGCTCCTCGGCCGCTACGACGCGGCGCACGCCAAGATCACCGAGGCGTTGCAGCGGCGCGGCAAGCACGGCGATCCGCGGTCGATCGCGGCGTCGCTGTCGACGCTTGGCAGCGTCCAGCAGGACCGCGGCGAGTACGAGGCGGCGTTCAACTGCCACCGCGAGGCGCTCGAGCTGCGCAAGGCGGCCGGCGACCGCTTCGGCACCGTGGTGTCGCAGAACGCGCTGGCGGTGCTGCACTACGAGGCGGGCGACGCGGCGGAGGCGCGCAAGCTGTGGCTCGAGGCGCTGACCGAGGCGGAGGCGATCGGCGCCCTGCCCTACGCGGCGATCGTGCTGACCAACCTCGGCGAGCTGGCGCTCGAGGACGGCAAGCTCGAGGAGGCGCGCAGCCGGCTCGAGGACGCGCTCGAGATCGTCGAGGACCTGGAGGCGCGCCAGCTCGAGAGCGCGTGCTGCCGGATGCTGGCCTTGCTCGAGAACCAGGCCGGCAAGATGGCGGTCGCGCGCGAGCTGGCCGAGCGGGCGCTCGGGGTGGCGACGCAGGCGGGGCTGAAGGAGAAGGAGGGCCAGGCCCTGCTCGCGCTCGGCCAGATCCACGCGACGAGCCTCTACGACGCGAGCCGCGACAGCGAGGACGGCGAGCCGCCGGCCGAGCGCTACTTCCAGCGCGGCCTCGAGGTGCTGCGCGAGATCGGCAACGACCGCGGCGTCGCGCGCGGCCTCGAGCAGTACGCGCGCTACCAGGCGGAGAGCGGCGATCCGGACGCCGCGCGCGATCACTTCCGCGAGGCGCTGGCGATCTACTCGCGGCTCGGCTCGCGCCGCGCCGACGCCGTCCAGACCGCCCTCGCCGCGCTCTGACTCGCCTTC
>DASZXE010000351.1:0-5193 GCA_035546475.1 Kofleriaceae bacterium | reverse complement strand
CCGCCCGCGCCCGCCGCGCCGCCCGGGCCGAGGTCGAACCCGACGACGTCGTGCACCTCGCGCCCGCCGCGCCGCACCGTGTACTCGACCATCACGAGCCGCCCGTACGCCGAGCGCCAGACGTCGACGACGCTGACGATCGGCTCGAAGCTCGACCACGTCACGAGCGCCCCGCCGTCCTGGTCGGTCACCGTCAGCGTGTTGCCGCGCGCCGCCGCCTTCACCTCCGCCTTCGCGCCGCGCTCGGGCGCCGGCACCTTGATCGACAGGCCGGCGACCTCCTCGGTCGGCGCGGTCCGGCACGCCGGCGCGCCGGTCGCCTTGCCGCCGCTCACCGCCACCGGCGCGCACACCTTGTCGGCGCCGACCAGGTAGACCTTCTCGTTGCCGGCGACGCCGCCGAAGCTGTCGGCGCGCGCGACGCCCGCCGCCCCCAGCGCCGCCGCCACCCACGCGATCGTCGACGCGCCGCGCCTCATGACGGCAGCGACGGTCCGCGCGGCGGCCGGCGATCCGGCGTCTCGTGGCCGGTGGCGTCGATGACCTCGATGCGGCCGCGGCCGTCGTCGGCCCCGTCGTCGTCGCCGCCACCGTCGGTCCACGAGCCGGGCGCGCCCTGCCAGCGCACGCGCACCCACGCCTTCATCCGCGCCCGGATGCCGGCGCGCACCGGCGGCAAGAGCAGCGCGATCGCGACCAGGTCCGACGCGAAGCCCGGCGTGATGAAGAGGATGCCGGCGATCGCCTTCAGCGCGCCGTCGACGATCGCCTTGCCCGGCGAGCGGCCGGTCTGCAGCGAGACCACGACGTCGCGTACCGTCGCCGCCCCGCGCCCGCTCAGCACGACCACGCCGATCACGAACGAGACCGCCAGCAGCCCGAACGTCGGCAGCGCGCCGAGGTAACTGCCGGCGAGCACCAGACTGGCGATCTCGGCCATCAGCGCCGCGACGGCGAGGAGCAGGTAGCTCACCTCTCCTGCATAGCACGCGCCGCGGCCCCACGCCGCGCGGCCCACCCGCACCATTGGCAGGACGGCGCATGCCGCGCCGCGGCGTTCGTTGTAACGTCACGCGGTGTTCCGCGCCGCCCGCGACGCCGTGACCCGCGCCTCCGCCGCGATCGATCGCGGCGTCGTGCGCGTGCTCGAGCGGCGGATGGCGGCCACCGCGCCGACCGCGCCCGACCTGCGCGACGCGCGCCCGCGCCTGGTCGAGCTCGCCGCCTTCTACGGCGACGGCACCCTCGGCCTGCCGAGCCGCTTCTTCCCCGAGCCGGAGCCCGCGGTCGTCGCCGTCGCCGACGCCGGCGCGGCCCACGGCGCGCGCGTCCTCGATCTGTCGTACGCGTCGACCTACCGGCCGTTCCTCCCCGCCTACCGGCCCGAGCACCACCGCTGGATCGAGAACCACACCGCCCACGTCCGGCTCTTCCGCGGCGAGGGCGCGGGGCGGCCGGTGATGGTCGCGCTCCACGGCTGGGGCGGCGGCGCCTGGTGGCTCGACGAGCGCGCGTTCAGCGCCGGCTACTGGCTCGCGCGCGGCTTCGACGTCGCGCTCTTCCAGCTCCCGTTCCACGGCGAGCGCGCGCCCGGCGGCGTCGGCCGCGGCCCGCGCTCCGGCGCGCTGTTCCCGTCGGCGAACCTGGTGCGCACCAACGAGTCGTTCGGCCAGGCGATCCACGACCTGCGCGCGCTGTCGGCGTGGCTGCGCGCCGAGGGCGCGCCGGCGGTCGGCGCGATCGGCATGAGCCTCGGCGGCTACACGACCGCGCTGTGGGCGACGATCGATCCGGCGCTCGCGTTCGCGGTCGCGATGATCCCGGCGGTGTCGATGAGCGACCTCATGTGGCGGCACGGCGAGGAGAGCCCGGCGCGCCGGCGCGCGGCCCAGGCCGGCGTCAGCGAGGACCTGCTCGCCAGCGTCTTCGCGGTACACGCGCCGACCACCCGCCGCGTGCTCGTGCCGCGCGAGCGCCTGATGATCGTCGCCGGGCTCGGCGACCAGATCACGCCGGCCGATCAGGCGCGGCGGCTGCACGCGCACTGGCACGACTGCGCGATCCACTGGTTCCCCGGCGGCCACCTCGCCCAGGTCGGGCGCGGCGACGCGATGCGCGCGGTCCGCCTGCACCTCGCCGACGCCGGCTTCGGCCGGCCGCCGCGCCACCGCGGGGAGCGCCGGTGACCGGCGAGCGCCCGGCCCCGCTGCGGCCGTTCCTGCAGGCGCTGGCGGACGCGCCGCTCCTGTTCGACGGCGCGATGGGCACGCTGCTCTACGAGCGCGGCGTCCTCCACACCCGCAGCTACGAGGAGCTGGTGCTCTCGCAGCCGGAGCTGATCCACAAGGTGCACGCCGACTACATCGCGGCCGGCGCGCAGGTGCTCGAGACCGACACGTTCGGCGCCAACCGGCTCGCGCTGGCGCGCCACGGCATCGCCGAGCAGATGACGGCGATCAACCGGGCCGCGGTGAAGCTCGCGCGCGACGCCGCCGGCGGCCGCGCCTACGTCGCCGGCGCGGTGGGCCCGACCGGCGTGCGCTTCGCGATCGCGACCGAGGCCGAGCGCCGCGCCGCGCGCCTCGCGCTCGCCGAGCAGATCGACACGCTCGTGATCGCCGGCGTCGACGCCATCCTGCTCGAGACGTTCCACTCGATCCTCGAGCTCGAGTGCGCGATCGCGGTGGCCAAGCAGCGCGGGCCGCGGGTGCCGGTCATCGCCCAGCACGTCTTCGACAGCCAGGGCCACGGCGACGGCGGCCTCAGCCCGGCCGAGGTCGCCGAGCGGCTGATCGCGGCCGGCGCCGACGTCATCGGCGCCAACTGCGGCGTCGGCCCGGCGGAGATCTACCCGGTCGGCGTCGCGATGGTCGGCCACGGCAAGCCGGTGATCGTGCAGCCGAACGCCGGCCTGCCCGCCTCCGTGGAGGGGCGCACGATCTACGTGGCGAACCCGGAGCACTTCGGCGTCTTCGCGCGGCGCCTGCTGAAGAGCGGCGTGCGCTCGATCGGCGGCTGCTGCGGCACGACGCCCGAGCACACCCGCGCGATGCTGGGCGCGATCCGCATGATGGGCGGCAGCGTCGACGCGCGGCTGGCGACCCAGCCGGCGGCGGCGCCGGCGAGCGCCGGGTCGATCACGCTCGCCGGCCGCGAGGCGAAGCCCGCGGTGCACCCGCTAGCGGGCCGCAGCCGGCTCGGCGCGCGGCTGGCGGCCGGCGAGTTCGCGGTGTCGGTCGAGCTGACCGCGCCGACCGGCATCGACCTCGAGGCGACGCGCAAGCAGGTGCAGGACCTCGCCGCCGGCGGCGTCGACATCATCAACATCGCCGACGGCCCGCGCGCGTCGGCGCGGATGGCGAACCTGGCCGTCTGCGCGCGGCTGCAGGCGGAGACCGGCGTCGAGCCGATCCTCCACGTCTGCGCCCGCGACCGGAACTTCCTCGGGCTGGTGGCGCACCTGCTCGGCGCCCACGCGCTCGGCGTGCGCGACCTCGTCATCATCACCGGCGACCCGCCGAAGATGGGCGACTACCCGTTCGCGACGCCGGTCTACGACGTCGACTCGATCGGGCTCCTGCGCATCGCGCGCGGCCTCAACGCCGGCGTCGATCCGGCGGGCAAGCCGTCGCCGGCGACCAGCTTCGTGCTGGCGACCGGCGCCGAGCCGGGCGCGCACGACTACGAACGCGAGCTGCGCCGGCTCGAGGAGAAGAAGGCGGCCGGCGCCGAGCTGGTGATGACGCAGCCGGTGTACGACCCGCGGACGCTCGAGCGGTTCCTCGACGACACCCGCGGGCTCGGGCTGCCGATCATGGTCGGCATCCTGCCGCTGGCGTCGGCGCGCAACGCGGAGTTCCTGCACAACGAGGTGCCCGGCATGTCGATCCCGGCGGAGATCCGCGCGCGGATGGCGCGGGCCGGCGCCGGGCCGGTCGCGCGCGCCGAGGGCGTGAAGATCGCGCAGGAGGCGCTCGGCGCGGTGCAGGCCCGGGTCGCCGGCGCGTACGTGATGCCGCCGTTCAACCGCGTCGAGGCGGCGCTCGCGGTGCTCGAGGTGGTGCGCGGGAGGTGGAAGCCGGAGGTCGCCGGAGCGGGAACGGGAACGGGAGCGGGAGCGGGAGCGGGAACGGGAACGGGAGCGGTAGCGGGAGGCGAGCGACCGTGACGCCCGAGGAGGCGCGGAGCTTCCACGCGACCGCGACCGTCACCGACCTCCACGCCGACACCGCGAAGCTGATGGAGCGGATCGGCTACGACCTCGCCGCGCGCCACGAGCGCGCCCTGCCCCGCTTCATGAACTACGTCGGCCACGTCGACCTGCCGCGCCTGCGCGACGGCGGCGTCGCCGCGCAGGTCTTCGGCCTGTGGACGGTGCCGTACCCGGAGCGGGGCTGCCGCGCGTCGGTCGACGCCCAGCTCGACGCGCTCGACGCCGCGATCGCGCGCCACCCGGACGAGATCGCGTGGGCGCTCGGCGCCGACGACGTCGCCGCGGCGCGCGCGCGCGGCCAGCTCGCCGCGATGGGCGGCATCGAGGGCGGCCAGGCGCTCGAGGGCGACCCGGCCGCCGTGGAGCACTTCGCGCGGCGCGGCGTGCGCGCGATCGGGCTGCTCCACTTCTCGGCGAACGCGCTCGGCGCGCCGGCCAAGGGCCGCGGCGCCGATCCGTCGCGCGGGCTGTCGGCGATCGGCCACGAGGTCGTCCGCGAGATGAACCGCTGCGGCGTGATCGTCGACCTCGCCCACATCAACCGCAAGGGCTTCTTCGAGGCGCTGGCGGCGTCGACCCGGCCGCCGATGGTGACCCACACCGGCGTCGCCGGCGTCCACCCGCACTGGCGCAACGTCGACGACGAGCAGCTCCGCGCGGTCGCCGACCACGGCGGCTGCGTCGGCGTCATCTTCGCGCCGCGCTTCCTCGGCAAGCCGGGGATCGACGCGGTCATCGATCACCTGCTGCACATCGTCGACGTCGCCGGCGAGGACGTGCCGTCGCTCGGCTCCGACTTCGACGGCTTCGTGGTGCCGCCGGCCGGCCTCGAGGACGTGGCGGCGCTGCCGAACCTGACGGCGGCGCTCGCGCGGCGCGGCGTCGGCGAGGCGCTGCTCCGCAAGATCCTCGGCGGCAACGCGCAGCGGGTGCTCGCCGACGTCGAGCCGGTCGCCTACCGCGCCGCGCACCCGCGCGCC
>DASZXE010000350.1:0-6814 GCA_035546475.1 Kofleriaceae bacterium | reverse complement strand
CGGCGTGGCGATCGGCAGCCAGGACGATCACGCCGCCCTCGCCCACCGCGCGCACCGGCTGGTGGCGTTCGCATGAGCCGGCGCCGGACCATCGGCGTCGTCGTCGGCCGCGCCCCGACCGCCGTCGCGGCCGAGGCCCTGCGCGCCGCCGTCGGTCTCACCTTGCGCGGCGCGCACGTCGACGTCGCGATCGAGCCCGCCACGCTCGACGCCTGCGGGCCCGCCGGCGCCCGCGCCGCCGCCACGCTCCGCCTGTTCGAGCACGGCGTCGACGCATCCTCCACCGCCGCCCTCGCCGCCGACGTCGTCGAGCTGTGGGGCGACGCGACCTCGCTCGCCGCCCCCGCCGGCGGCGGCCCGCACGCGCGCCTGCACCTCGTCCGCGCCGGCCGCACCGTCGACGTCGCGGCGCCCCGCGATCGAGTGCTACACCTCCCCGCGGCCCCCGCCGACGATGCCAGCCACGACCTCCTCCTCGACGCCATCCTCGCCGCCGACGTCGTCCTCGTCTGGTGAGGCCACGCTCGATCTGACCGGCGAGGTCTGCCCCTACACGTTCGTCCGCACCCGCCTCGCGCTCGAGGAGCTACCGCTCGGCGCGACGCTCGTGGTCGAGGGCGACCACGCCCCGGCCCGCGTGAACGTCCCCCGCAGCGCGCGCGCCTGGGGCCAGGAGGTCGTCAGCGTCGACGACGCGGGCCCCGGCCGCTGGCGGATCGTCCTCCGCAAGGCCGTCGACTAGCCACCGCCACCCGCGCGCTCGCGGCTTTCAGGTCCCGTTCCAGCGACGGATCGGGCCGACGTCCATGTGGACGAACTGGCTCTCCAGGTACAGGCCGACCCCGCCCATCCGCCGGGCCAGCGCCCACGAGTCGAGCGCGCGGACGTCGACGCCGGGGATGCGGAAGTCGACGGCGTGGCCGAGGGTGTGCTGGCTGTCCTTCGCCACCTCGTGGCCCTTCTTGCGCAGCATCAGGTTGTACTTCGGCGACCGGTAGCCCGAGACGATGTCGACGCGCCGCGCCGCGAAGTGGGTCGCCGCGTCGCGCAGCGCCGCCACCAGCTCCTGGCGCATGTCGGTCGTCTGGTTCGTGAAGTGGCAGCGCAGGAACCGGTCGACCTCGGCGGGCGGCGGCAGCGGCGCCCGCGGATCGCGCTCGAGCACCAGCCACTCGTGCGTCCACGTGTTGAAGAGGCTGATCACCGGCGGCGGCGGCTTGCCGGGCCGCGCCGCGACCTCCGCCGCCGCGCGCCGCTTGCGCTCCGCCACCGCGGCCGCGCCCTTGGCGGCGAGGTACAGGTCCTTCTTCGACGGCGTCGCCGCGGCCCCGGACGCTGACGCCGTCGCCGTCGCCGTCGCCGTCGCCGTCGCCGCCTGCACCGCCACCCCGGCCGAGGCGCTCGCCCCCGCGCCGGTCCCCGTCGACGCCACCGCCGGCACCTGCGCCCGCGCCGCCGGCGCCAGCATCGCCATCGCCGCGATCACCGCCAGCCGCGCCGCCCGCGGCAGCGCGTTCGCTCGCTCGCTCATGCCGTCCTCCGCTTGAGCGGGACCAGCACCCGGTTCAGCGAACCGGACCGGAACCCGGCCAGATCCACCGCGACGTACGTGAAGCCGAGCCGCTCGCCGAGCGCCACCACCTCCGCGCGCACCGCGGGGTCGACCATCCGCGGCAGCAGGTCGGCGTCGACCTCGAGCCGCGCGATCGTCTCGTGGTAGCGCACGCGCACCTGGCCGAAGCCGAGCGCGCGCAGCCCGTCCTCGAACGCATCGACCTGGCGCAGCCGCTCGTGCGTGATGCGCGTCCCGTACGGGAACCGCGACGACAGACAGGCGAGCTGCGGCTTGTCCCACGTGCGCAGGCCGAGCGCGCGCGACAGGGCGCGGATCTCCTCCTTGCGCAGCCCGACGTCGACCATCGGCATGACCGCGCCGTGACCGCGCGCCGCCGCGACGCCCGGCCGGTGATCGCCGAGATCGTCGAGGTTGGTGCCGAGCGCCACCGGCCCGCCGACCGCCGCCGCCACCGGCGCCGCGACCGCCATCAGCTCCGTCTTGCAGAGCGCGCAGCGGTCGACCGGGTTCTCCGCGTAGCCGGGCACCGCCAGCTCGTCGGCGGTGATGAGATGGTGGCGGTCGCCGAGGCCCAGCTCGGCGCCGAGCGCCTGCGCGTCGGCGACCTCCGAGCGCGCCATCGTCGGCGACACCGCGGTCACCGCGTGGGCCCGCGCGCCGAGCGCGTCGACCGCCATCCGCAGCAGGAACGCCGAGTCGACCCCGCCCGAGAAGGCGACCACGACCGCCGGCAGCCCGGCCAGCCGATCGTGCAAGGCGCGCCGCTTCCCGTCGAGCCCATCGGAATCGGTCACGTTCCTGGTGTAACACGCGCTCCCACCCCGGCCAACTCGGCCCCCGCCCGGCCGGATCCATGACGCCGGTTCCCCCGCGTCGCACGGCTCGCGCGCACGGAATGGCGACGCCAGCGGAACGGGAGTAGCGTGGGCCGGGCGATGAGCAGCTTGCTGCTGTGGATGGACATGGAGATGACGGGGCTCGAGCCCGACCGCGACCGGGTCCTCGAGCTGGCGACGCTGGTCACGAACGCGCAGCTCGACGTGATCGCGCTCGGCCCCGAGCTGGTCGTCCACCAGCCCGACGACGTCCTCGGCGCGATGGACGCCTGGAACACCAGCCACCACGGGGCGTCGGGCCTGACCGCCCGGTCGCGCGCCTCGTCGGTGACCGAGGCCGACGCCGAGCTGGCGACGCTCGCGTTCCTCGACGCCCACTTCGGCGCGCGCGACCGGCCGGTGCTGTGCGGCAACTCGATCCACCAGGACCGGCGCTTCGTCCGCCGCTACATGAAGGCGCTCGACGCCCGCCTGCACTACCGGATGGTCGACGTCTCGACGATCAAGGAGCTGGCGCGCCGCTGGTACCCGGAGGAGCTCGGCGCGCTGCCGGCGAAGAACGACGCCCACCGCGCGCTCGACGACATCCAGGAGTCGGTGGCCGAGCTCCGCTTCTACCGCGAGCACCTCTTCGTGCCGCCGAAGCCGAAGGCCGAGTAGCTACTCGCCGACGCGGATCTCGACCTCGCTGCCCGCCGGGGCCACCAGCGGCTTGCGCACGCGGCGCGCGCCCTCGTCGGTCTCGAGCCAGATCCGCACCTCGCCGTCCCTGCCGAGCGCCGGCGCCCGCAGCACCAGCGGGCCGTTCAGCCCGTCACGGTAGCTGCGCTCCGCGTGGCCGACCACCTCGCGGCCGCGCCACAGCTCGAGGTCGACGCTCTGCACGCCGGGCACCGCGTCGACGCGGACGGTGACCACGATCTCGCGCGGCGTGCTCCCCTGGCAGCGGCGCAGCACGGTCACCGCCGCCACCGTCACCGCGGCGGCGATGAACATGCGGGCCACCACCCGGCGGACGGTCAGCGTCACGCGCGCCACCGTAGCATCGCGCGGCCGGCGCGCGCGCGCCGCCGCCGGCCCGATCGTCCTCGACGGAGCGCCGCCCGGCCGCGTCGCGGAGTTCGCGACGCCGCGCGGCGGGTAGTAGGATCGATCGAGATGAAGGACACCCTGGTGATGATCATGGCGGGCGGCAAGGGCTCGCGGCTCGGCCCGCTCACCCTCCACCGCAGCAAGCCCGCGGTGCCGTTCGGCGGGCGCTACCGCATCATCGACTTCGTCCTCTCGAACTTCGTCAACGCGGGCTACCGGCGCATCTACCTGCTCACGCAGTACATGGCGTCGAGCCTCATCAAGCACCTGTCGCGCAACTGGCGCCTGTCCGGCTTCGGCGAGTTCATCGAGGTCGTCCCCGCGCAGATGCGCCTCGGCGAGTTCTGGTACCGGGGCACCGCCGACGCCGTCTACCAGAACCTCAACCTGGTGCGCGACGCCCGGCCCGCCCACGTCGCCGTGTTCGGCGGCGATCACGTCTACACCTTCGCGCCCGACCAGATGGACGCGTTCCACCGCGAGCACCACGCCGACCTGACCGTCGCCGCGTTCGCGGTGCCGCGCAGCGAGGCGCACCAGTTCGGCTGCATCGACGTCGACGACCGCGGCCGCATCGTCCGCTTCGTCGAGAAGCCGCGCGATCCGCCGCCGATGCCCGGCCGCCCCGATCAGTCGCTGGTGTCGATGGGCAACTACCTCTTCCGCGGCGAGGTGCTGGTCCGCTCGCTGATGGACGACGCCGCCGATCCGTCGAGCCGCCACGACTTCGGCCGCGACGTCATCCCGCGGCTGCTCGCCCAGGGCGCGCGCGTCTACGGCTACGACTTCGCCGCGTGCAAGGTGCCCGGCGACAACAGCGGCATCCCCTACTGGCGCGACGTCGGCACGATCGCCAGCTACTTCGACGCCAACATGGAGCTGCGCGACCGCGTCCCCGCGCTCGACCTCTACAACCGCAAGTGGCGGATCCGCTCGGCGCAGCGCGACTACCCGCCGGCGCGCTTCGTGCGCGCGGGCGAGGGCCAGCCGGCCGCCGAGGTCGACGACAGCCTGGTCTGCGAGGGCTCGATCATCGCCAGCGCGCGGCTGCGGGCGGTGGTGCTCGGCTACGACTGCTTCGTCCACGCCGGCGCCGTCCTCGAGGAGTCGGTCATCCTGTCGGGCTGCGACATCGGCGCCGGCGCCCGCCTGCGCCGGGTGATCCTCGACAAGAACTGCAAGATCGAGCCGGGCGTCGTGATCGGCGAGAACCCGGAGGCCGATCGCGAGCGGCTGCCGTTCGTCAGCGAGGGCGGCATCGCGGTCATCCCCAAGGGCACGGTGGTGCCGGCGCACGGCCCGGCGATCCTCGCCAACGACGTCGCCGAGCTGCTGCAGAACGAGCCGGAGCTGCTGGGCGCGATCCGCCCGGGGACGTTCGCGATCGCGATGCACGGCCGGCACAGCTACGACTCGGCGGGGCCGCGCTTCCTCAAGTTCGCGACGCCCGAGGGCAGCCAGGGCAAGGCGTGACGCGGCGGGCGACGCTCGGGCCGGCGTGGGTCCGGCTCGCGGCCGGGCTCGAGGCTGCTCCGGCGCCGATCGATGGCTGACGAGGGTCGGGCTTGACCGGCCCTCGGGGCGAGCGGCCCGCGCGCGTGCTGCACGTCGCGTCGGAGGTCGCGCCGTGGGCCGCCACCGGCGGGCTCGCGGACGTCGTCGCCGCGCTGCCGCCGGCGATCGACGCGGCGCTGCCGGGCGCCGGCGCGACGGTGGTGCCGCTCTACCGCGAGGCGCGCGCGCGGCTGGCGGCTGCCGGCGTCGCGCTCGTCGATGGGCCGCGCCGCACGGTCGCGCTCGGCGCCCACCGGATCCCGGTCGTGCTGCGCCGCGCGGCGCTCGAGCGCGGGCCGTGGTTCGTCGACTGCCCGTCCCTCTACGACCGCGACGGCCTCTACGGCGCGGGCGGCCACGATCACGACGACAACCACCTGCGGTTCGCGGTGCTGGCGCGGGCGGCGCTCGACGCCGGCCCCGAGCTGCTCGGCGGCCCGATCGAGCTGGTCCACGGCCACGACTGGCAGGCGGGGCTCGCGATCGCGCTCGTGCGGTTCACCGGGCTGCCGGCGGCGACGATCTTCACCGTGCACAACCTCGCCTTCCAGGGCGCGTTCGATCGCGCCGCGGTCGCCGAGCTGGGGCTGCCGTGGTCCGCGTTCGATCCGCAGCACCTCGAGGCGTGGGGCCGCCTGTCGTTCCTCAAGGCCGGGCTCGCGTACGCCGACGTGGTGACGACGGTGAGCCCGAGCTACGCCGCCGAGGTGCTGACGCCCGAGGGCGGCGACGGCCTCGACGGCTTCCTCCGCCACGACGTCGCGCCGATCGTCGGCGTCGTCAACGGCATCGACGACGCGGCGTGGGATCCGGCGCGCGACCGTGCGCTGCCGGCGACGTTCGATCGCGGGCGCCTGCAGGGCAAGGCGCGCTGCCGGGCGGCGCTGGCGGCGGAGCTCGGCCTCGACGCGCCGCCGGGCGTCGCGCTCGCGATCGTGGTCTCGCGGCTGTCGTGGCAGAAGGGGATCGACCTGTGCGCCGACCTGGTGCCCGCGCTCGCGGAGCTGCCGGTCGTGCTGGCGGTGCTCGGCTCCGGCGACGCCGCGCTCGAGGGGCGGCTGCGCGCGCTGGCGGCCGCGCACCCGCGGCGGCTCGCGGTGCGCATCGGCTTCGATCCGGCGCTCGCGCGGCGGATGTACGGCGGCGGCGATCTGCTGGTGATGCCGAGCCGCTTCGAGCCGTGCGGGCTCGCGCAGCTCTACGCGATGCGCTACGGGACGGTGCCGGTGGTCTCGTCCGTCGGCGGGCTGCGCGACACCGTGATCGATCCGGGCGACGCGGCGCTGGCGGCCGGGCTCGGCACCGGGTTCCGCTTCGACCACGTCGACGCCGAGGGCCTGCGGTGGGCGCTCGCGCGGGCCGCGCACCTGTTCGCCGCCGAGCCGGCCGCGTTCGCCGCGGTGCGGGCCGCCGGCATGGCGCGCGACTCGTCGTGGGCGCCATCGGCGCGGGTCTACGCCGGGCTCTACCGGCAGGCCCTCGCGCGGCGCTGACGGCCGCGTGGCCGGCGGTGGCGGCGCGGTGACGGCGCGGCCCGTGGCGCGTGGCGCTTCGCCGAGCGCCCCCGGGGACAGGATCCGGGGTCGTAACAGACCGTTTGTACGAACGAATTCGGTGGCACCGCGAAAAACTTCGGAAGCAGGGGGCTTCTTTTGTTTCGCGGTGGCGTCCATTTTCATCCACGGTCGCCTCTGACCGCCCCCGGGGACAGGATGCGGGGTCGTAACAGACCGTTTGTATGAACGAATTCGGTGGC
>DASZXE010000349.1:0-3433 GCA_035546475.1 Kofleriaceae bacterium | reverse complement strand
GGCGCGCGGGTGGCGGGCCGGGGCGGCCGCGGCTTCGCGTGCCCGCGCTGGCCCTGGGCGCCGAGGCCGGCGGGCCGGGCGGCGCGGACCGGCGCGGCCTCGTGCGCCGTGTCGGCGGCGTCGTCGCTGATGCGGAAGCGGGCGACGGTGGCGCGGAGCTGCTCGGCCTGCTCGGTCAGGCCCTGGGCCGTGCTCGACATCTCCTCGGTCGACGACGCGTTGCTCTGGGTCACCTGATCCATCTGCGTGATCGCCTGGTTGATCTGGTCGATGCCGCTCGACTGCTCGCGCGCGGCCGACGCCATCTCGGTGACGATGTCGGTGACCCGCTTCACCGACGACACGATCTCGTCGAGCGTCGAGCCGCTGCGGTTGACCAGCTCGGTGCCGATCTCGACCTTGCGCACCGAGTCCTGGATCAGGCTCTTGATCTCCTTGGCCGCGGTCGCGCTGCGCTGGGCGAGGTTGCGCACCTCGGTGGCGACCACCGCGAAGCCGCGGCCCTGCTCGCCGGCGCGCGCCGCCTCGACGGCCGCGTTGAGCGCCAGCAGGTTGGTCTGGAACGCGATCTCGTCGATGGCGGTGATGATCTCGGCGATCTTCTTCGACGCCTGGTTGATCTCGCTCATCGCGGCGACCGCCTCGGCGACCACCTGGCCGCCCTTCTGCGCCGAGTCGCGCGAGCCGAGCGCGACCTGCGAGGCGAGCCGCGCGTTGTCCGCGCTGTGCTTGATCGTGGCCGTCATCTCCTCGATCGACGCCGCGCTCTCCTCGAGGCTCGACGCCTGCTGCTGCGCGCCGGCCGAGATGCTCTCCGCCGAGCCGGACAGCTCCTGCGCCGCGCTCGCGACCAGCTCCGAGACGTCGCGCACGTTGTGGAGCGCGGTGCGCATGTGGCCGGTCGCGCGATCGAGCGCGCTGGCGAGCTGGCCGACCTCGTCGGTGCGATGGAGGTTGAGCGTCGCGGTGAAGTCGCCGGCCGCGACCCGGTCGAGCGCCTCGACCGACCGGCGCAGCGGGTCGGCGAGCGAGCGGGCGATCACCCAGCCGGCGAACAGCGAGAACAGCACCGCCAGCCCGATCATGCCGAGCGCGAGGGTGCGCGTGCGCTGGTACTCGGAGGCGTTGTGGAGGACGCGCTGGTTGCGGCGCTGCTCGAACGCGTCGTTCAGCCGGTCGCAGGTCGCGTCGACCTCGGTCACCAGCGGCAGCGCGCGCGTGCGCAGCGCCTCGAGCGCGGCCGGCCGGTCCTGGCTCGCCTCGGCGATCACGAGATCGTCGTCGTCCTTGATCTTGCGGCGCAGCTCGATGATGCGGTCGATCGCCGTCCTGTCCTCGGGGTAGAGCGACAGCGCCCTGGCCTGGTCGAGCGCCTGGAACAGCCGGTCGGTGACCTCGGCGCGGTGGGCGTCGGCCGCCTTGACGACGTCCGGACCGTCGGCGAGCAGGACGTCGCGGACGGCGATCGACACCTCCTGCATGTCGAGGGCGGCCATGTCGAGGGCCTCGTGGGCCGCGCTGTCGCGGCCGGCGAGGGCGCTGCGGTCGCGGATCGCGCCGAGGCCGTCGAGGCCGACGATGCCGACGGCGATGCTGGCCAGCGCGGCGATCGCGAAGCCGAGCATCAGCTTCGTCGAGGTGCGGAGGTTGGCGAACCAAGACATGGCGGGGTCCTTTGCGGGCGGTCGGAGAGCGGCTCAGGCGGCGGCGCGGTCGGGGGGCACCGGCACGCCGTCGGCGCCGACCACGCGGTCGACGTCGAGGAGGATGAGCAGGCGGCCGTGCGGCTTGGCCATGCCGTGGATGAACGAGGTGTCGACGGCGGGGCCGAGCCCGGGCGTGGGCTCGATCGCCGACGGCGCGAGCTGGAGCACGTCGGAGACCGCGTCGACGATCATCCCGCGCACCCGGGTGCCGACGGTGAGCAGCACGATGACGGTGAACTTGCCGTGGTCGGCGGCCGGCATGCCGAGCCGCAGGCGGAGGTCGATGACCGGCACCACGTTGCCGCGGAGGTTCATCACGCCGCGCAGGTAGGGCGGCGTGTTCGGGATCGGCGTGATCGCCGAGTAGCCCTTGATCTCCTGCACGCGGAGGATGTCGACGGCGTACTCCTCGCCGTCGAGCAGGAACGTGAGGTACTGGTGGGCGTCGCTCATGAGGCTTCCTGGGGGCGAACGGCCGGCCGGACGGTGGCCACGGCGGCCGAGGGATGCGTCGCGCGCACGAGGAGCTGGACGTCGAGGATGAGCGCGACCTGGCCGTCGCCGAGGATGGTGGCGCCCATCAGGCCCTCGACGCGGTGGTAGTGGCTCTCCAGGCTCTTGAGGACGACCTGCGCCTGACCGGTGATGTCGTCGACGAGCAGGCCGACCTTGTGGCCGTGATCCTCGACGAGGATGACCAGGCCGGCGGTGGCGTCGGTGACGCAGCCGGCGAGGCCGAACAGCGCGTGCAGGCGCACGAGCGGGATCACCTCGTCGCGGACGAGCACCATCTCGCCGCGGCCGAACACGTTGCGGAGCTGGCCGGCGCGCGGCCGCAACGACTCGACGATCGCGGTCAGCGGCAGCACGTAGACCTGCTCGCCGGCCTTGAGGCAGAGGCCGTCGAGGATGGCGAGCGTGAGCGGCAGCGCGATCCGGCACGACGTGCCGCCGCCCGGCCGGCGCTCGAGCGAGACCGAGCCGTTCAACGACGCGACGTTGCGGCGGACGACGTCCATGCCGACGCCGCGGCCGGAGACGTCGGAGACCTCGGTCGCCGTCGAGAAGCCGGGGGCGAAGACGAGGTCGGCGAGCTCCGGGTCGGTGAGCTCCTGCGCCGGGTCGAGCAGGCCGCGCTCGATCGCCCTGGCGCGGATGCGGTCGAGGTCGAGGCCCCTGCCGTCGTCGCTGACCTCGATGACGACGTTGCCGCCGCGGTGGTAGGCCGCGACCCGCACGAGGCCGCGCTCCGGCTTGCCGGCGGCGCGCCGCTCCTCGACGCTCTCGATGCCGTGGTCGAGCGCGTTGCGGACGAGGTGGGTCAGCGGGTCGGCCAGGTGCTCGACGACGCCCTTGTCGAGCTCCGTCTCCTCGCCGACGAGCTGGACGTCGGCGAGCTTGCCGAGGCGGCCGGCGAGGTCGTGCACGAGGCGGGGCACGCGGGAGAAGACGGAGGCGATCGGCACCATGCGGATCGCCATCACCCGCTCCTGCAGCTCGCGGGTGTTGCGCTCCATCTCCGCCACCGCCTCCTGCAGGCGGGCGAGCTTGTCCGGCGCGAAGCCGTGGACGAGCTGGGCCACCATCGACTGGTTGATGACCAGCTCGCCGACGAGGTTCATCAGCCGGTCGACCTTGTCGGTGGCGACGCGGATCGAGGCGGCGGCGTCGGGCGGCGGCGCGGCGGCGCGGGGCGGCGGCGGCGGCGCGGGGCTCGCGATCGGCGG
>DASZXE010000348.1:0-5519 GCA_035546475.1 Kofleriaceae bacterium | reverse complement strand
GAGAATCGGGGATCGTGTGCTCGGGCATCCTGAACCCCCAGATCGTATCGTGGCCTCGCGGCCTTATGGACGTTGACGTTTCGGTGTGGGCGCGCACCGTACGCCGCCCCGCCCGCCGATCGCAAGCCTCAACCGCCCCGCTGCAACCGCCCGCCCCGCCTGCGCTTCCCCGCGGCGCAAGGCACCAGCCAGCCGCTCGCGGGCACGCATGAAGGCCGCCGCCGTTCGAGGCTCGGGGCCCCGCCCGGCTCCGCTCAGCCGTGGGCGCGGTCGAGCTGGGTGAAGAGCTCGACCGGGAACCGCAGCGCGCGCGGCACCGAGATCAGCTCGTCGTATCGCGCCAGGAGTCCCATGGAGCACTCTGATACGTCGCCGAGCCCCGAGGCAGGGACGGTGAGCAAGTCTCGACGTTCACGGCTGCCGGGGAGGCGCGGCCGGCAGCCGCTGCGGCGAGACGGTCCGCACCTGGCCTCGATCGGCGCCGTGGCGAGGCAGGGCGAACGGTCACCAGGTCTCGACGCGGAGGCCGGGGATGCGGCGAAACTCCTGCTGGTTGCGGGTCACCAGCGTGACGTCGGCGGCGCGCGCGATGGCGGCGATCAGGAGGTCGTTACCGCCGATGGGCGAGCCTTCACGCCGGAGCTGGGCGCGGATCGTGCCGTACCACTCGGCGGCGTCGTCGTCGAACGGCAACGATTCGAAGGGCGCGAAGAAGCGCTCGAGCTTGCGGAGGTTGTCGACGACCTTCGCGCTGTGGCGCGCGCCGTACAGGAGCTCCGCCTTGACCACCGCGCACAGGCGCAGCTCGTCGGGCCGCGCGGCGAGCAGGCGGTCGCGCACGCCCGCATCGGCGCCGTTGAGGAACGCGATGCAGACGTCGCTGTCGAGCAGCCACCTCACAGCGCCTCGGGCTCGTCGGGCGGCACGTCGTCGATCGCCGGCAGGTCGCACGAGCCGTAGAGCCGGGTGAAGCCCTGCGGCCAGCCCGCGCGAGGCGCCCCGCCGGTCGCCAGCTCGGTCATGTACCCCGAGAGGCTCTTGCCCGCTCGCTTGGCCGCCGCGCGGATGCGAGCGGCGACGGCGTCGGGGAGGTACAGGGTGATCTGGGCCATGTGCCAAATATACGTGGATATGTGCCTGGAGCGAGTCACGGAAGCCACGCGAAGCAACGGTCGTGCCGCGCGTAACCAGGCAGAAGCCGGTCACGACCGCCGGACAGCGGCCGGCTGCCGGCCAGGCCCGTCCGGTGTCCGGACGATCCCGGACATCCGGAACGGCGACGCCGCCGGCCATCGGGAAGCTGGCGGCGGCGCCGAGCACGGAGGGGGTCCGCGGCGGTCAGTGGGAGGTGTTGCGGTGGACGGTGAAGAAGCCGGCCTCGCGCTGGATGACGATGTCGGGGGCGCCGTCGTCGTCGAGGTCGGCGAGGTCGACCTGCGTGGCCTGGAGGCCGGTGCCGTGGCTGGTCGGCGCGCCGAACGTGCCGTTGCCGTTGCCGAGGAAGACCGAGTAGGTCGACGTATCGCGGTTGGTGACGACGAGGTCGAGGTTGCGGTCGCGGTCGAGGTCACCCGCCGCCAGGCCGCTCACCTGGCCCGCGTTGGCGAACAGGTTGACCGGCGCGCCGAACACGCCGTTGCCCTGGTTGACGAGCACCATCGCCGAGCTGGTCGCGCCGCCGGTCGACACCGCCAGGTCGAGCCAGGTGTCGTTGTTGAAGTTGCCGACGACGATCGCCGACGGATGGGTGGTGCCGATGCCGAGGTTGATCGAGGTCGGCGCCTGCAGCGTGCCGTTGCCGTTGCCGCGGTAGATCAGGATGCCCCCGTCCTGGCTGGCGATCACGTCCTGCTTGCCGTCGTTGTTCAGGTCGGCGGCGATCACCACGAGGGGGACGCTCGTCGTCGTCTGGATCGGCGTCGCCGCGAAGGTGCTGTCGCCGTTGCCGAGCAGCGCGCCGACGCCCTGCTGCGCGTCGCGGTAGCCGATCAGGACGTCGGGGTCGCCGTCGTGGTCGAGGTCGCCGAGGCCGGTGCGCAGCCCGCCGGCCAGCGCGCGCGTCTCGGTCGGATCGGCGGAGGTCCACGGATCGAACGTGCCGTCACCGCGGCCGTGGAGGATGTCGAGCTCGCCGACGCCGCTCATCGTCGCGAGGTCGAGGTGCTGGTCGCGGTTGAAGTCGGCGGCGACGATCGTCGAGACCCGCTGATCGACGGTGTTCGCCACCGCCGGCGCGAAGGTGCCGTCGCCGTTGCCGAGGCTCGTGTAGAGGAACGCGGTCGGGTTGGCGCTGGTGTTGCGGCACGCGGTCGCGACGTCGAGCACGCCGTCCTCGTTGAGGTCGGCCAGCACCTGGCCGCGCGGCTCGAGGCCGGTCGGGTAGTCGACGCCGTTCGCGAACGACACCTGCGCGTACCGGTACTGGTACGTGAGCGGGAAGGCGCTCACCCGGCCGATCATGTCCTGCACCGTGATGCGCCACGGGCCCGCGCTGTTCGCCGGCATGATCGCGTGGATCTCCGTGCGGGTCACGCTGGTCACGTGGACGGGGAACGGCCCGACGCTGACGGCCATGCCGCGCATCGCGTCGAAGTTCTCGCCGGTGATCACGACCGGCGTGTTGCCGGTCGTCGGGCCGAGGTCGGGCGAGATCGTGTAGGCGACCGGCTGGCCGAGGCACTCGCCGGAGCAGACCTCGCCGGTGCCGCAGGTGGTGCCACAGGCGCCGCAGTTGTCGAGGTCGTGGTCGGTGTCGACGCACGCGCCGTCGCACTCGGTCAGGCCCGGCGGGCAGACGAGGTCGCACTGGCCGTTGCCGTCGCAGACCTCGCCGTCGCCGCACGCGTGGCCGCACGCGCCGCAGTTCGCGCGGTCGGTGTCGGTGTCCGTGCAGGTGCCGTCGCACGCGGTCAGCCCCGCCTGGCACGACAGCTCGCACTGGCCGCTGCCGTTGCACACCTCGCCGTCGTCACACGCGTGGCCGCACGCGCCGCAGTTCGCGCGGTCGCTGTCGGTGTTCGTGCAGGTGCCGTCGCACGCGGTCAGCCCCGCCTGGCACGACAGCTCGCAGGCGCCGGCGCCGCTACAGACCTCGCCGGCCAGGCAGGTGGTGCCGCACGCGCCGCAGTTGGCGCGGTCGCTGGCGAGGTCGACGCAGACGTCGCCGCACAGGGTCTGGGAGCCGGGACACGGCGGGTCGTCGCTGCCGCACGCGACGGCGAGGAGCGCCAGCACGGCCAGGCCGGCGGCGCGCGCGCCGAGGCGCAGGCGGGAGGTGGTGGACTGGACAACGGAGTGCTGCATGGCCGGCCTCTTCATCAAGCGGCGGGCCAGCTTCGCGGCGGGATCGGCGGCCGCGCGGGCGCGTTCGGGCGCACCCGGGCCCGCGGCGATCGTCCAGTTGGCGGATCGGGATCGTCCAGGTGGACGTTCGGCGCCCGGCCGCGCCCGATTCGCGCCGCCGGGCCCGGCGGTGTATAGACCGGGCGCACGCATGTGGGCCGACATCGCCGCGATCTACCGGGCGTCGCTCAAGAAGAACGACGTCAACTGGTTCACGACCCGCATCGCGCGGCCGCCGGCGGCGGTGGTCGTGTACGCGCTGCGCAACACGCGCGTCACGCCGAACCAGGTGACGTTCCTGGCGGCGCTGGTGGCGGCGGCGGCCGGCGCGCTGCTGGTCGCGTGGCCGGGCTGGCTCGGCCTCGGCGTCGCCGTCGCCGTCTACGAATTCTCGTTCGTGCTCGACTGCGCCGACGGGATGCTCGCGCGCCTGCGCAAGGTGGCGAGCCCGATCGGCCACCTGCTCGACTTCCTCATGGACGAGCTGAAGGCGATGCTCGTCTACGGCTGCGTCGCGGTGCGGCTGTGGCGCGCGACCGGCGACGAGCGGCTGCTGATCGTCGGGCTCGCCGGCCTGTTCGCGCTGGCGGCCGGCATCTCGCTGACGACGTTCACGCGGCGCGCCGAGTACACCGGGCCGGGGACCGCGGCGGTCCCCGACCCTGATCGATCGGCAGGTCCGCCGCAGCCGGCGGCCTCGCCTCCAGAGGGCACAGAACCGGGATCGCTGCGCGATCCCGATGGCGGCGCGGCGAAGGTCGACGACGACGACGCCCCGGGCGCGCGCCGGCGCGGGCCGGTCGGGATGGCGATCGGCGGGCTCGAGTGGGCGGCGCGGTTCGTCGTCCACTACCCGCAGTACATCTGGGCGTGCGCGGCGGCGAACCGGATCGACGTCTACTTCTGGGCGTACGGCGCCGTGAACGTGCTCTACCTGGGGCTGACGATGCTGAAGATCCTGCGGAAGCTCGGGCGGGTCGCGCCGCGGGCGGCGAGCGCGCCGGCGGAGGCGCCGGCGGCGGCCGCGGCGCGGAGCGGCGAGCCGTGAAGGCGATCATCGTCGCCGCGGGGCGCGGCAAGCGGCTCGGCCGCCACACCGACGAGCTGCCGAAGTGCCTCGTGCCGGTCGGCGCGCGCTCGATCCTCGGCTGGCAGTTGCGCGCGCTGGCGGCCGCCGGCGTCGACGAGGTGGTGATGGTGCGCGGCTACCGGGGCGACGTGCTCGAGGCGGGCGCGCGGGCGGCGGCGCCCGCCGGCGTGCGGCTGCGCTTCGTCGACAACCGCGAGTGGGAGACGAACAACATCCTGCTGTCGCTCGCGTGCGCGCGCGACGAGCTGGCCGGCGAGACGCTGGTCTCGTACAGCGACATCATCTTCACGCCGGCGGTGACGCGGGCGCTGGTGGCGGCGCAGGGAGCGATCGACCTCGTCATCGACGCCGACTTCGCGACGATCTACGAGGGCCGCACCGAGCACCCGCTCGACGAGGGCGAGGTCGCCGATCTCGACGAGCGCGGGCGGGTGCGGCGGGTCGGCAAGCGCGCGCTGCCGCCGGCCGACGCGGTCGGCGAGTTCATCGGCCTGGCGCGGCTGTCGGCGGACGGCAGCGCGTGGGCGGGCGCCGCGCTCGACGACGCGCTCGCGCGCTACGCGGGCCGCGACCACGAGCCCTACCAGCGGGCGGCGCGCTTCCGCAACGCGTACCTGACGGATCTGCTGCAGGAGCTCATCGACGCGGGCAAGCCGGTGACGCCGGTGCTCATCCGCGGGCAGTGGCGCGAGATCGATACCGGCCAGGATCTCGAACGCGCCACGGCGCTGGTACAGTCGGCCGACGAGGACTGGACATGAACAAGCACGAGCGTTCGTCGAAGAAGTGGCTCGGCGTGGTCGCCGGCGCGTGGCTGGCGATGGCGGCGGCGGCGGCGGGCTGTGACAAGCCGAGCCCGTCGGAGTGCCGCAAGGCGATCGAGAACATCCGCGTGGTGCTCGGCACCGCGGAGCAGAGCGAGTTCGGCAACGCGACGGCCGCGTGGGTGCGGTCGTGCCGGGGCAGCGCCAAGCGCAAGGCGGTGCGGTGCGCGATCGACGCGACGTCGATGGACCAGCTCAAGGCGTGCAACCTGATCAGCGAGAAGGAGATCGACGATCTGCGCCTGCTGGACAAGCAGTTGCAG
>DASZXE010000347.1:0-2667 GCA_035546475.1 Kofleriaceae bacterium | reverse complement strand
CGGCCGCCTCGACGACGGCGCGGGCGCGCTCGACCGGCGCCGCGCGCAGCCGGATGCGGCGGCGCGGGGCCCGGAGCTCGTCGACCTTGCCCTCCCACGGCCGGCGGCCGTGCGCGAGGATCGCGGCGCGGTTGCAGACCTGCTCGACCTCGGCGAGCAGGTGGGACGACAGGACGACGGTGATGCCGAGGTCGCCGGCGAGGCTGCGCACGAGCGCGCGCATGTCGCGGATGCCCATCGGATCGAGGCCGTTGGTCGGCTCGTCGAGGATGATGAGGTCGGGGCCGGGCAGGAGCGCGGCGGCGATCGCGAGCCGCTGCTTCATGCCGTGCGAGTAGATGCGGACCGGATCGCCGGCGCGGTCGCGGAGGTCGACGCGGTCGAGCACCTCGTCGACGCGCGCGGGCGGGCAGGGGCCGGTGAGGTCGGCGAGCATGCGCAGGTTGTCGCGGCCGGTCAGGTAGCCGTAGAGGGCGGGCGCCTCGACGATGGCGCCGACCTTCGCGAGCACCGCGCGGTCGGTCGGCGGGCGGCCGAACAGCTCGACCCGGCCGTGGCTCGGGCGGACCAGCCCGAGCAGCATGCGGAGCGTCGTGCTCTTGCCGGCGCCGTTGGGGCCGAGGAAGCCGTAGATGTCGCCGCGCTCGACGGCGATCGACAGGCCGTCGACCACGGTGCGGCCCCGGTAGCGCTTGCCGAGGTCGAAGGTGGCGAGGACGGCGGACACGTCCGCATCGTGTAGCGCGGCGGTCGCCGCGGCGCACCCGGGCCGGCGCGTCATCGCGTGGCGCGGGCGGCCCGCGGTACGATGGCGCGATGCGTGCGCTGTCCTCCGCCGTCCTGCCGCTCGTGCTCGCGCTCGGGACCGCCGCCGCTGCCTGCGGCGATGGCGACGACGGCGGCTCGACGGTCCCGCCCGACCTGTCCGTCGAGGCCGCGGGGCCGCACGCGGTCGGCGTGCGGTCGGTCGAGCTCGCCGATGCCGCGCGCGCGCGCTCGCTGCCGGCGTTGATCTTGTATCCGGCGCAGGCGCCCGCGGCGCCGGAGGCGGGGCTGGCGATCGAGCAGGTCGAGGACCCGCCGCGCTCGACGACCTACGCCGGGCTGCTCGACGCGGCGCCGGCCGGCTGTCCGACGCGGCGGCTCGACGCCTCGCTCGACGCGACGCCGGAGGCCGGCCCGTTCCCGCTGGTGGTCGTCTCGCACTGCCACGAGTGCACCCGGTTCTCGACGGCGACGCTGGCGATCCGGCTGGCGAGCCACGGCTTCGTCGTCGCCGCGGTCGATCACACCGGCAACACGCTGTGGGACCAGCTCGCCGGCGGCGGCCTCCCGCTCGACGGCACGACGCTCGACCTGCGGGTCGGCGATCTGCGCTTCGCGATCGGCGAGCTCGTGCGCGCCGGCGCGCCGGTGCCGGCGGCGCTGCAGGCGGCGATCGATCCGACGAGGATCGGCGTGCTCGGCCACAGCTTCGGCGCGGTCACCGCCGGCGAGGTGGCGCAGGACGACGCGCGCGTCGCCGCCGGCTTCGCGCTGGCCGCGCCGATGGAGAACCCGCTCCTGCCGGGCGTCACCGTCGCCGGCATCACCAAGCCGCTCGGCTTCCTCCTCGCCACCGAGGACAACTCGATCACCGAGCTCGGCAACCAGCTCATCCGCAACAACTACGACGGCGCGGGCGGCGCCGCGTACAAGCTCGAGGTGAAGGACGCCGGCCACTGGTCGGTGTCGGACCTGCTCGGCGTGGTGCCCGGCTTCATGGCCGGCTGCGGCGACGGCACCCGGCAGACCGACGGCCAGCCGTTCACGTACGTGGCGCCGGCGACCGCGCGCGACCTCGCGTCGGCGTACGTGACCGCGTTCTTCGCGGCGACGCTCGAGGACGACGCCGGCGCGCGCGCGTACCTGACCCACCCGCGCACCGACGGCACCGCGATCGTCTCCGGCCGGCCCGCGCCGGGCGCGCCCGACGAGGGCGACCCGTCGCCGTAGCCCGCGCCGCCGGATCAGTCGGCGCGGCAGTGCGACAGGATCGCGTGGACGATCTTCGGGCGGTGGACCTTCTGCAGCGTCGCGGTGGCGTCCTCGAGCGCGCCCATCGAGCACTCGGCGCGGGCCTTGACGATCCGCAGGCCGATCGCGTTCGGGTGGGTCATGAGCGCCTTCTTGGCGACGTGGATGGCGCGGTCGGGATCGCCGCCGCGCAGCGCGGCCTCGGCGTCGGAGACCGCGGCCATCACCTCCGGATCGCGGCCACCCTCGTCGTCGCCGGGCGTCTCGTCGCCCGGGCCGGGCGGCGGCGGCTCGACCTGCCGACCCGCGTCGACGGGAGGCTTCGGCTTGACGGTGCCGGCGTCGACCGGCCTGGGCGCGCGCGCGCCGGCGTCGATCGGCGGAGGCGACGCGGTGCCTGCGTCGGTGGCGGCCTCGACGGGGGCGGCGCCGGCGTCGATCGACCCGGTGCCCATCGCGACGACCGCGGAGCCGGTGCCCGCCCCGCTGCCCACCTGCGAGCCGGCGGTCTGGCTGCCCGACCCGGTGCCCGCCGACGAGCCCGAGCCTGACGAACCGACCATCGCGCTGCCCGAGCCGGCCGAGCCCGAGCCGGCCGAGCCCGCGCCGCTGCCTCCGCCATGGCCGCGCGCCGCGAGCACGACGGCCATC
>DASZXE010000346.1:0-2233 GCA_035546475.1 Kofleriaceae bacterium | reverse complement strand
CGAGCACCGGATGTCCGAAAAGCGGACAGAGTGCCCGGAGTGCCACGGCGCGCTCGATCGGCTCATCTCGCGCACGTCGGTCGCGTTCAAGGGAGGCGGCTGGTACAAGGACCTGTACGCGACGCCGAAGCCGTCCGACGTCGCCGGGATGAGCGGCAAGTCGACCGGGGAGGGCGCCTCGGGCGCCGGCACCTCCGACAGCGGCTCGTCGTCGGGCGGCTCGTCGTCCGGATCGTCGGGCGGCTCGTCCGGCGGCTCGTCGGGCGGCTCGTCGGGCGGAGGCTCGTCGAGCGGCGGCTCCTCGTCGGGCGGTGGAACGGCGGCCGCCTCGTGACCGCCCGCGTCCTCGACGGCAAGGCGCTCGCCGCCACCCTGCGCGGCGAGGTCGCGCGCGCGGTCGCCGCCCAGGCGCAGCGCGGCGTCGCCGTCGGCCTCGCCGTCGTCCTCGTCGGCGACGACCCGGCCTCGGCCGTCTACGTCCGCTCGAAGGCGAAGGACGCCCGCGAGGTCGGCATCACCGCGTTCGATCATCACCTGCCGGCCGACACGTCGATGGCGGCGCTGCTCGCGCTGGTCGCCAAGCTCGCCGCCGATCCGGCGGTGCACGGCATCCTCGTGCAGCTCCCGCTGCCGCCGCACCTCGACGCCGACACCGTCATCGCCGCGATCCCGCCGCACAAGGACGTCGACGGGCTGCACCCCGAGAACCTCGGCCGGGTGGCGCAGGGCCGGCCGCGCTTCGTGCCCTGCACGCCGCAGGGCTGCATGCGGCTCCTCGCCGAGGGTGGCGTCGAGCTCGCCGGCGCGCGCGCGGTCGTCCTCGGCCGCAGCGTGCTGGTCGGCAAGCCGGTCGCGCTCCTGCTCGCGAACGCGAACGCGACGGTGACGCTCTGCCACTCGAAGACGCGCGACCTGGCCGCGCGGGTCGCGGAGGCGGACGTCGTCGTCGCCGCGATCGGCCGCGCCGAGCTCGTCCGCGGCGCCTGGATCAAGCCGGGCGCCGCGGTCATCGACGTCGGCATCAATCGCCAGGCCGACGGCCGGCTGATCGGCGACGTCGAGTTCGCCGCCGCGCGCGAGCGCGCCGGCGCGATCACGCCGGTGCCCGGCGGCGTCGGCCCGATGACGCGGGCCTGCCTGCTCGCCAACACGGTCCAGGCCGCCGAGCGGTACGGCGCACCCGCCGCGTAGCGCGTCGCGCCCCGACCGCGGCCGACCGCGGGCCGAATACGGGGCCGAGCCCGGGCGGACTGCGGACCGAACACGCGCCGGACGCCGCCCGAACACGGGCCGGACGCGGCCCGGACGCGGGTCCGACGCGGCCTGGACGCGGGTCGGACGCGGTTCGGACGCGGGTCGGACGCGGGTCGGACGCGGGTCGGCGAGCGTCAGCTTCCGCGGACCGCGAGCGGACGGCCGAGCGCCCGCAAGACCGCGAGCCGCAGGTCCTCGAGGGTCGGCGGGTTGCCGATCAGCTCGCCCGCGCCCGCCTCCTGCGCGCGCGTGCGCAAGGCCGGCGTCGACGCGACGGCGACGACCGGGATCGCGCGGGCCAGCGAGCGCGCCCGCCGGATCGCGAGCTGACCGCCCTCCGGATCGCCGTCGAGGTCGACGACGACCAGGTCGACGTCGTCGCCGATCATCGTGTCGGCGAGCGCGGCGTCGGCGGTCTGGACCGGGTCGGCCGTCGCGATCACCGACTGGATGAGCCGCTTGAGCGTGCCGCGGTCGCGCCCGTCGCCGGCGACCACGAGCACGGCGATGCCGTGGTAGTCGGACACCAGCCGGTCGATGAGCTGCCCGACCGAGGGGCCGACCTCGGCGACCTCGACGCCGACGCCGGGCGGGCCCTCGGGGCCGCCCTTGGCGCGCCGCCACGCCACCTGGCCCTGCACGCCGACCGCCTTGGCGCCGGGCACCTGCAGCGCGAGATCGAGCGACGTGCCGACCGGCAGCTCGTGCGGCGTCTCGAGGAACAGGCCGCCGCGCGACAGGTTCGTCGAGTACGCGATGAGGAACGACGAGGCCGAGCGGAACTCGACGGCCATGGAGTACGGCGCGCGTGACAGCTCGCGGTCGGTCATCCCCGCACCGAGTATCGCCGAAGCCGCGCGCCGGCTCGACGAAATTTCCGCGCGATGTCGCTCGCACCTGTCGGGTGATCAGCCGCGCCCGCAGCCGCTGCGAGCGATCCGTGGCCGGCCGCGCCCGCGCCCGCGCCGCCCCGCGGCCG
>DASZXE010000345.1:0-1693 GCA_035546475.1 Kofleriaceae bacterium | reverse complement strand
GGCGACGTCGCCGCGGCGTGGCCCGCGGCGGGGCCGGCGCTCCTGGTGGCGGCGGGCCGCTGGCACGACGGCGACGCCGCGTGGGGGCCGCGCGCGCCGCTCGCCTGGCGCTCGGTCGCCGGCGGGCTGCTCGTCGAGGAGCGCGACGTGGCGCCGATCGACCTGCGATACGCGGGGGCCGTGACGGCGCGGACGCCGACCGACGACGAGCGGCGCACGCTGGCGCTGGCGGCGCGGGTCGCCCGCCACGTCCGCGCGCACGCGCTGGTGATCGCGGCGCACGGCAGCACGGTCGCGGTCGTCGGCGGCCAGCCGGACCTGCGGCGCGCGCTGCTGGTCGCCCGCGGCTGCGAGAACGACGTGCTGCACGACAGCGTCGCCGCGATGTCGGCGCGGATCGACGACCCGCTCGAGGTCGACGCGCTCGCCGACTCGGGCGTCCGCGCGGTCGTCCAGCCCGGCGTGTCGACGCGCGATCAGGAGGTGGTCGCCGCCGCCGACCGGCGCGGGCTGATCATGATCCTGACCGGCCTCGAACGACTGCGCCGCTGACCGCGATCAGGCGCGCTCAGAACGAGATCCGCTCGCGCCAGCTCGCGCGCGCGCCGGCGGCGAAGTGCGCCGCGTTGACCGCGTCGCGCACGCACTCGGTGGGGCGATCGGGGAGATCCGAGTGCACGATGTTGAGGAAGCTGATCGCGCCGCCGCCGTCGACCTCGAGCTGCAGGTCGACGTGCGTGCCCGCGAGGGCGACCTGCTTGGCCAGCGTGCGCACGCACGACGCGAGCCGCACGTGATCGAGGTTGCGCTCGAGCTCCGCCTTGCGCGCCCGCACCGCCGCCGACGCCGACGCCAGTGGCGCCGCCGCCGCGGCGCGTCCGGCCGGCGTCGCCTCGGCGAGGATCACCGGCGCGCTCGGCCGCTCGTCGACGACGACCCAGCGGCCCGGCCCGAAGCCGCCGCGCGCGCGTTCCGCCTCGATGAGGTGGCGACCCGCCGGCTTGCGCATCCAGATCGGTCCGCTGCCGACGATCTCGCCGTCGACCTTCACCGACCGGCCGCGCGGCGCGACCAGCGACAGCGGTGCGGTGGTCGCCAGCATCGTCGGCGCATCGGTCCACAGGCCCAGCGGGCTCGGCCGCGCCGCCGCCAGCGCCGCCAGCTCCGCCTCGTCGAGCCCGCGCACGCGGTCGGCGAGCAGCTCGTCGCCGTCGCCGACGGTCAGGCCCTCGCCGGCGCCGACCTCGACGGTGGCGCCGCCGCCGGTGACCGCGACCCGGCCGTGCTCGCACGCCACCGACAGCGAGCCACCGGCGTGGTCGACGCGGAACGCGGTGCCGCGCACCTCGACCGTCCGGTCGCCGGACACGATCAGGAACCGCTGGTCGGGCGCGCGCCGCTCGAGCTCGACGTCGACGCGGCCGTCGACCGCCAGCGCGATCATCGACGAGTCGAGCCGGTCGACGTGCAGGTGCGAGCGCGGCCCGAGCGTCGCCGTCGACGCCGCGCCGAGCTGCAGCGCGACCCGGCCGTCACCGGTCGCGAACGTGTCGCCGACCGCCACGACCTTGCCGCCGACGTCGTCGGGGGCGACGATCGCGTCGCCGTCGCCGCGCGAGACATCGCCCTCGATGAGCGTGACCAGCGCGGTGAGCGGGCGCGGCGCCGCGTGCACCACGGCCGGGGCCGCGGC
>DASZXE010000344.1:0-11800 GCA_035546475.1 Kofleriaceae bacterium | reverse complement strand
CGGCGGCCCGCTCGAGCCACGCCGCGAGCACCGGCTGGTCGCCCGCCCAGCGATGGAGCGTCGCGGCCTCCGCGCGGCCGGCGCGCACGCCGACGATCAGGTGCGGCAGCGCGTGCAGCACGACGCCGCCGGGCGCCAGCGCCGCGCGATCGGCCGCCGACATCGTCGCCGGTCCGCGCGGGTGCGAGTGGAACAGCAGCCGCGGCGCCGGGCCGCGCCGGTACGCCTCCGCCAGCGCCAGCAGCTCCGCGTCCGCGAACGCGAAGGCGTCCACGCCGCCGCCGCGCGCGACGTGCACGCCCGCGTCGGTGATCCATCCGCACGCCTCGCGCGGCCACGCCGCCTCGCAGGCGTCGATCACGGCGCGCCACGTCTCCGCCGCGACGTCCGCGATCACCGGGCGGGCCCCGGCCCGGCGACGATCCCGAGGCCGTCGAGGACCGGGCCGTCGGCGCCGGTCGCGATGCCGTGGACGACGCGCGTCGCGGCCTCGCCCGCGCGGGCGAAGGCGTCGGCGAGCGTGCCGTCGCCGGCGTCGACGCGCAGGCAGCTCGCCGGCGCGGTCCGCGCGAGCACGGCGGCGACATCTCCGTTGCGCGCCGCGAGCTGCTGCGTCATCGCGTCGCCGAGCGTGCGGCCGCGGTCGTCCGGCGACAGCGGCACGCTCGCGTCGCCGTCCTCGTCGCCGAGCAGCCGCTCGAGCCGCCCGCACAGCACGACGCGCCCGACCCCGGCCGCCGCCAGCAGGACGGCGGCGATCCGCCCCGCGACGCCGTCGACGTCGACGGCGACCTCCGCCGACAGGAGCCGCCGCTGGCCGCGCCCGCCGACGTCGACGAGCAGGAGCTGCCGGCTGTAGCGCCGCACCTGCTCGTCCGTGAACCGGACAGCCGGCCCGCTCACGGCCACGCCTCGCAGCCGCAGCCCGGCCGCCGCGCCAGCGCGACCGTCCGCGGCTGGCGGCGGAGATCGTCGACGATCCAGACGAAGCCGCCCGCCTCGCCGCGGTCGGCCGCCCGGCACGCGAACCGCGCGGCCGTGCCGCCGATCCACGACACCAGCGGCCCGAGCACCCCCGCGTCGGCGCAGCTCGGCGCCTCGCCGGGGACGTCCTCGAACAGGCAGCGGTAGCAGGCGGTCCCGCGGCCGCCGACGAAGACGTTGCCGCCGACGCCGACCGCCGACGCGATCACGTACGGCACGCCGAGCGCGCCGGCGGTGTCGGCGACCAGGAACTTCGTCGCCGGATCGTCGGAGCCGTCGACGATCACGGAGGCCCCCTCGGTCAGCGCCCGCGCGCGCTCGCGATCGAAGCGCGCCGCCACGGCGCGCCCGCGTCCTCGATGTCGCGCGATCGCGTCGACGAGGCGCTCGGCCTTGCCGTGGCCGAGATCGGCGGTGCCGAAGGCGATCTGCCGGTGCAGGTTCGACAGCTCGACGACGTCCGGGTCGCAGACGGTGACGTCGAAGCCGCCGGCCGCCAGCGCCAGCGCGATGGGCCCCCCCAGCCCGCCGGCGCCGACCACCGTCGCCCGCCGTGCCGGCTCCGGGCTCACGGCCGCTGTTCGGCCTCGCGCCCGCAGACCTTGCAGCGGCCCTCGGCGCCGATCAGGCCGACGCAGTTGCCGTCGGGGCAGAGCTGGCGATCGTCGCCAGCCGCCGGATCGGCCGCGCGCGCCTCGATCTGGCCGGCCTCGTCGTCGCCCTCGTCGACCCCGTCATCGTCATCATCATCATCATCGTCGTAGTAGCCGCCGTCATCGTCGTCGTACTCGCTGTCGTCGTCATCGTCGTCGTCGTCATCGTCGCCGCCGTCGTCGCCCTCGTCGTCGGCGTCCTCGTCAGGATCCGCCGCCTCGTCGGTCGCGTCGTCCGTCGCGTCGTCCGTCGCGTCGTCCGTCGCCATCGTCGCCTCGGCCTCCCCGGGCAGCTCGCCGCCCACCGCGCCGCCGGCCTCGCCGCGCAGCCCGCACACCTTGCAGACGCCGTCGTCACCGAGGAGCCCGATGCACGCGCCATCCGGGCACAGCCGCCGCCGCTCGAAGTCGTCCCCGCCGCCCGTCACCCGCCGCTTGCCGCCCTCGCGCCGCCGCGCCGCCCGCAGCTCCGCCGAGCTCGCCCCCGCGCCCGACGCGCCGTCTGCCTCGCCCGCCTCGTCGCCATCCTCCCGCAGCCCGCGCCGCCGCTCGTCGCCCCAGTTCTGCGCGGCCCGCCCGCACACGCGACAGCAGCCGTCGCTGCCGATCACGCCGACGCACGCGCCGTCGTCACAAAGCTGCCGCTGGCTCCAGGAATCCGCCACGAGCCGTGTCCTAGCACGGTCCGCGCCCCGCACCGCTTGCAGCGAAGGTGGTTTGACATCCCCGCCCACCGTCGGGTAAGAGCACCGGACCATGTACGACACGTCCGATATCCGCAAGGGCTTGAAGGTGCTGATGGACGGCAATCCATACACCGTCGTCGAGTTCCAGTTCATCAAGCCCGGCAAGGGCGCGGCGTTCACCCGGACCAAGTTCAAGAACCTCCTCACCGGCGCGGTCATCGAGCGCAACATCCGGTCGGGCGAGAAGCTCGAGCCGGCCAACGTCGAGGAGAAGACGATGCAGTACCTCTACCGTGAGGGCGAGGACCTCGTCTTCATGGACGAGAAGGACTACACGCAGGTGCACGTGCAGGGCGACATGGTCGGCGACGCGGCCGACCTGCTGAAGGACAACACGCCCTGCCAGGTGCTGTTCTTCAACGACCGCCCGGTCGAGGTCACGCCGCCGACGTTCATGCAGCTCGAGGTCACCGCCTCCGAGGCCGGCGTGCGCGGCGACACCAGCGGCAACGTCACCAAGCAGGCGACCGTCGAGACCGGCGCCAAGATCGCGGTGCCGCTCTTCATCAACGTCGGCGACATCCTGCGCGTCGACACCCGGACGCACGAGTACGTCGAGCGCATCAACAAGAAGTGACATGACCCGGGGCCAGGCGCGGCGGGTGGGGGCTCGAGCGCGGCGAGGGCAGGGGCATCCCCACGTGGAAGCGCCCGGGCGCGCGAAGCGCGCGAGCCGGCCCGAGGGACCGTGACCACCATCCGCGGGCGGGTGATCGCCCGCGACGGCGACGAGGTCCTGATCCGCACCGCGCGCGGCGACGTGCGCGTGCGTCACGCGGGCGCGGCCCGCGCCGGTGACCTCGTCGAGCTGGCCGAGCCGCACACGCCGCTGCGCCGCGTGCGCGCGTTCACCGGCGGCGACTATCCGCTGCCGTCGTCGGAGGTGACCCGGCTCGGCGGCGGCCGGCGCGGGCTGCTCGCGGCGCGCGCGCGGATGATGGCCGCGCTGCGCGAGTTCTTCGCCGCCCGCGACTTCCTCGAGGTCGAGACGCCGCTGCTGGTGCCGAGCCCGGGCCTCGAGGTGCAGCTCACCGCGGTGCCGGCCGCCGACGGCTGGCTCATCACGTCGCCCGAGTACCAGATGAAGCGGCTGCTCGCCGGCGGCCTCGAGCGCATCTACCAGGTGTGCCGCTGCTTCCGCGCCGAGGAGGAGGGCAGCCACCACCAGCGCGAGTTCACCATGCTCGAGTGGTACCGCGGGTGGGAGGGCCTCGACGCGATCATCGACGACACGCAGGCGCTGGTCGCCCACGTCGCCACGGCGGTCAACGGCCGCCCGCAGGTGCGGGTCGGCGCGCGCCGCATCGACGTCGACGGCGTGTGGCCGCGCCTCACCGTGCGCGAGGCGATGCGCGAGCTGGCCGGCGTCGACGTCGTCGGCGACGAGGACGCGGCCGAGCTGGCGGCGCGGGTGCGGGCGGCCGGCGTCGCCCTCGGCAGCGCGACCGCGTGGGACGACGTCTTCTTCACCGCGTTCGTCGATCGCGTCGAGCCCGCGCTGGCGGCGATGGACCGGCCGGTGCTGCTCGTCGACTGGCCGACGCCGCTCGGCGCGCTCGCCCGCCGCAAGCCGGACGACCCGGCGGTCTGCGAGCGGTTCGAGGCGTACATCGGCGGCGTCGAGCTGGCGAACGCGTTCGGCGAGCTGACCGATCCGGTCGAGCAGCGCGCCCGTTTCGAGGAGGACCTGGCGGCGCGCGCGGCCCGCGGGCGGCCGCTCTACCCCATCGACGAGAAGCTGCTCGCCGCGCTCGACGAGGGGCTGCCGCCGTGCGCCGGCATCGCGCTCGGCGTCGACCGCCTCGCGATGCTGGTGGTCGGCGCGGCCTCGATCGGCCAGGTGCTGGCGTTCACGACCGACGAGCGCTGACGCGACGACGCCGCCGCCACCGACGACGACGACGCGCCTGCGCCCGCTGACGCCGGTTCGCGCGCGCACGGCTGACCGCGCTCCAGGCGCCGCGCTTGCAACCGCGTTCGAGCGATGACCGCGGCTGTGCCCGAGCTCCGAGACCAGGCCGCACACCGTGACGCGTCCGCGCGGACGGCGGCGGCCGCGCGCACCGCGGCGCCACCCGAGGCGCCCGCCGCCGAGACCCAGCCGCCGATCCACGACTACGCCCTCCTCGGCGACGGGCGGTCGGCCGCGCTCCTGTCGCGCGGCGGCTCGCTCGACTGGCTGTGCTGGCCCCGCTTCGACAGCCCGCCGCTGTTCGGCCGCCTGGTCGACCTCGCCGGCGGCCGCTGGCTCGTCGCCCCGACCGGCCCCGCGCGCGCCGCCCGCCGCTACCTCGCCGACACCAACGTCGTCGAGACCGTCTTCGAGGACGCCGCCGGCCGCTGCGTCGCCGTCGACGCGATGACGGTCGCCTCCGAGGCCGACAAGCGGCACCTGCTGATCCCCGGCCACGAGCTCCTCCGCACCGTCCGCTGCGAGCGCGGCGCGATGGAGCTCGCGATCGACGTCGATCCGCGCCCCGACTTCGGCCGCGCCCGCGCGCGCGCGAGCAGCCATCGCCACTTCGGCATCCGCTGGGAGCTCGCGAACGGTCTGCTCGCCCTGCGGTCGAACGTGCCGCTCGTCCTCGACGGCGGCCGCGCCCGCGCCACCGTCGTGCTGCGCGCCGGCGAGCAGCTCACGCTGTCGCTCACCTTCGACGACGAGGGGCCGGCGGTGGTGCCGCCGCTCGGCGCCGCCGCCGGCGAGCGGCTCGCCCGCACGGTCGCCTGGTGGCGCGGCTGGATCGCCCGCGCCCGCTACGACGGCCCGTACCGCGAGCTCGTCCGCCGCAGCGCGCTCGCCCTCAAGCTGATGTCGTTCGCGCCGTCGGGCGCGATCATCGCCGCGCCGACGACGTCGTTGCCCGAGCAGCCGGGCGGCCCGCTCAACTGGGACTATCGCTTCTGCTGGCTGCGCGACGCCGCGTTCACCGCCCGCGCGCTCCTGTCGCTCGGCTACGTCGAGGAGGCGCAGGCCTTCTGCGGCTGGCTCCTGCACACGACCCGGCTCACCCGCCCCCAACTGCGCGTCCTCTACGACGTCTACGGCAAGCAGCCGCCCGCCGAGCGCACGGTCGGCGCCGCGTCCGGCTACCGCGGCGCGCGCCCGGTGCGGACCGGCAACGCGGCGATCCAGCAGCTCCAGCTCGACTGCTACGGCGAGGTGATCGACGCGACGGCGCAGCTCGCCCGCACCGATGGCGCCCTCGACCGCGAGACCCGCCGGCTGCTGCGCGACTTCGCCGATCAGGTCGCCCGCACCTGGCGCGGCCCCGACCAGGGCATCTGGGAGCCGCGCGGCGCGCCCGCCGTCCACACCCACTCGCGGCTGCTCTGCTGGGTCGCGCTCGACCGGCTGATCGAGCTCGGCGACCGCGGCCTCGTCGACCGCGTCGATCGGGCGCGCCTGGCCGGCGAGCGCGACGCGATCCGCCGCGCGCTCGAGGCCGACGCCTACGACCGCACGCTCGGCGCCTACACCGCCGTCGCCGGCGCCCGCGACCTCGACGCCGCCGTGCTGCTGATGACCTGGTACGGCTTCCACGACGGCGCCGATCCGCGGATGCGCTCGACGTACGCGCGGGTGTCCGAGCGACTCGGCGCCGGCCCCGGCCTCCTCTACCGCAACGACGCGGGCGCGCGCGCCGGCGAGGGCGCCTTCTGGATCTGCAGCTTCTGGGCGGTCGAGCACCTGACGATGGGCGGCGGCAGCCACGCCGAGGCCGACCGCGCCATGCGCCTCGCGTGCGCCCACGCGAGCGACCTCGGCCTCATGGCCGAGCAGCTCGATCCCGCGACCGGCGACGGCCTCGGCAACTTCCCGCAGGCGTACACCCACGTCGGCCTGATCAGCGCGGCGGTGTCGCTGGAGGAGCGCCGGCGCGGCACCGGCCCCGATCCACGCGTCCCCGATCCCGCCAACGTGGAGCGCGGCCGATGAACGTCGCGAGCTGGCTGGTGTGGGGCCTGGCGGCGACGACGCTGATGACGTCGCTGATGGCGGCGAGCCAGGGCCTCGGCCTCACCCGCATCAACCTGCCGTACATCCTCGGCACCATGTTCACGCCCGACCGCGATCGGGCGCGCGCGCTCGGCGTCGTCATCCACCTCGTCAACGGCTGGATCACGTCGCTCGCGTACGTCGGGGTCTTCGAGCAGTGGCCGCCGGCGACGTGGTGGAAGGGCGCGCTCGTCGGCCTCGCCCACGCGGCCTTCGTGCTGACCGTCGCGCTGCCGGCGCTGCCGGGGCTGCACCCGCGGATGGCGACCGAGCGGCGCGGCCCGACGGTCGTGCGCCAGCTCGAGCCGCCCGGCTTCCTCGGCCTCCACTACGGCATCCAGACGCCGATCTGGATCGCCGCCGGCCACGTCGTGTTCGGCATCGTGCTGGGCGGCTTCTACGCGCGCGCGTGACGCGCCCCCGCCGAGGGTCGTGTGGGTCGTCGGCGTCTCCGGCTCGTGGTCGCCACGTCGGGCGCGAAGGAACGCTAGAGGAACAGGTGGATCATCACCGTCACGGTCGGATCGAAGACGAGGCCGAGGCGGGTCTCGTCCGTCGAGACCGGGGGCACGCCGGTGCCGTTGTCGCGGGTCGCGCTCGTCGACGTGTAGATCGGATTGGTCGCGTCGAGGCTGAGGTCCCAGTGGCGGCCGGGCCAGTAGTCGAGCGCGAGGCCGTAGCCGACCGACCAGGTCGAGTCGGTCTGCGAGTTGTCGTCGCCGTCCGGATCGCTGACGGTGCGGCGCAGGTCGGCGGCGGCGAGGACGGAGAGCTCCACGCGGCCGCGGCGGGCCACCGGCTCGCGCACGACGAGGGCGAGGTCGACGGCGTCGAGGACGTCCGCGGTCCGGGTCGTGCCGTCGTCGGTGGTGCTGCGGTCGTGGGTGATCGACACGACCGGCTCGAGCACGAGGCCGCCGGCGGTGCGCAGGCGGACGCCGACGAGGTCTGGCGACAGCGCCTGGGCCGGCACGCTCCAGCCGATGCCGAGCCCGAGCGACGTGCCGGTCGGGCGGGTCGGGGCGGCCGGTGCCGCGAGGTCCGAGGGCAGGGGCCGCTCGGCGCGCGCGACGGCCGGCGCGGCGACGAGCGAGACGGCGGCGACCGCGGCGGCGAGGCGCATGGACCGGATTCTCGGAAGGGCCTCGCGCCGCCGCCAGTTTTCGGCGCCGCGGCCGTGGCCCCGCGTGCCGTGGCGACGGCCGCGAGTCGGCGACCGGACCTCGGCCGGCGATCGCGGTTCACGCGCGCGTGGCGATGAAGTCGACGTGGCACGCGGCTCGCACTTCCACGGCGTGTTCGTGATCGTTCTGGAGGAATCCCATGCAGCACTCGCGCTTCATCCTGGCGGCCGCGCTCGCGGGCCTGCTCGTACCCGCGGCGGCCTGCTCGTCGCGACATGACGGCGTGCCGCAGCCGCTCGTGAACACCGCCGAGGCCCAGGCGACACCGCCGGGCGCGACGAGTCCCGGCGCCGCACCGACCGGCAACGGCAGCACGACCGGCGCCGCCGGCAACGGCAGCACGACCGGCACCGTCGGCAACGGCAGCACGACCGGCACCGTCGGCAACGGCAGCACCACCGGCACCGTCGGTAACGGCAGCACCACCGGCACCGTCGGCAACGGCAGCACCACCGGCACCGTCGGCAACGGCAGCACCATCAACAGCGCGGCCGGCACCGGCGTGCCCGGCACCGCGACCGGCGGCAGCACGACCAACAGCGCCGCGCGCCCGGCCACGCCCGGCAGCACGATCAACAGCACCACCGGCCCGACGACGACCGGCAGCACGATCAACAGCACGGCGGGCCCGGGCGCGCACGGCAGCACGATCAACAGCGCCAGCGACTCGGCGACCGGCTCCGACAGCGTCGTCAACGGCGCCATCGACCCGGGCGGCGTCGGCGGCATCCCCGCCGCGACGGACGCCGGCGTGAACGGCGGCGCGACCGGTGGCGTCGATGCCGGCGCGCGCAACCTCGCCGGCACCCACGACGCCGGGGTGAGCGGCGGCGGCGTCGACGCCGGCGTCAGGCGCTGACCGCCCGCGCGCGGCGGCCTCCACGCGCCGCCGACGACGAGCGAGGCCGCGATCCTACCTGCGCGCCGCCGCGCGCTTGCCGGCGCTGCGGCCGCCGGTGACCGCGAGCGTGGCGGCCGGCAAGAGCGGCCGCAGGAAGCGGCCCGTGTGGCTGGCGTCGAGCTGGGCGACCTGCTCGGGCGTGCCGGTGGCGATGATCTCGCCGCCGGCCGCGCCGCCCTCCGGCCCGAGGTCGATGATCCAGTCGGCCGTCTTCACGACGTCGAGGTTGTGCTCGATCACCAGCACGGTGTTGCCGGCGTCGACCAGCCGGCCGAGCACCTGCAGCAGCCGCTGGACGTCGCCGAAGTGCAGGCCGGTCGTCGGCTCGTCGAGCAGGTAGAGCGTGCGGCCGGTCTGCACGCGCGCCAGCTCGCGCGCGAGCTTCACCCGCTGCGCCTCGCCGCCCGACAGGGTCGTCGCCGGCTGGCCGAGCGCCAGGTAGCCGAGCCCGACGTCGACCATCGTCTGCATGATCCGCCCGAGCTGCTTGTGGTGGCGGAACAGCTCGAGCGCCTCGTCGACCGGCGTGTCGAGCAGGTCGGCGATCGACCGGTCCTTGTACGTCACGCGGAGGGTCGCGTCGTTGTAGCGCTTGCCGCGGCACACCTCGCAGGTGACGAACACGTTGGCGAGGAAGTGCATCTCGACCTCGCGCACGCCGGCGCCCTCGCACGCCTCGCAGCGGCCGCCGCCCTGCTTGGCCGTCACGTTGAACGAGAACCGGCCCGGGCCGTAGCCGTAGGTCCGCGCGGTCGGCACCTGCGAGTAGAGCTCGCGGATCAGGTCGAACGCCTTCGTGTAGGTCGCCGGATTCGAGCGCGGCGTGCGGCCGATCGGCTTCTGGTCGATGACGATCACCTTGTCGATCTGCTCGAGGCCCTCGAGCGCGTCGTACGGGCCGACCCGGTCGAGCGACTGGTGCAGCATCCGGTTGAGCGCCGGGTAGAGCGTCGCGTTGATGAGCGACGACTTGCCCGCGCCCGACACGCCGGTGACGGCGACCATCACGCCGAGCGGCACGTCGACGTCGACGTTCTTCAGGTTGTGCTCGCGCGCGCCGCGCAGGGTGATGAAGCCGCGCGGCGTGCGCCGCTCGGCCGGCACCTCGATCCGCTCGACGCCGGCGAGGAAGCGGCCGGTGATCGACGCCGGCTGCTTGCGCAGGTCGGCGGGCGTGCCCTCGGCGACGACCTTGCCGCCGTGGCGTCCGGCGCCCGGACCGAAGTCGACGACCCAGTCGGCGGCGTCGATCGTCGCCTCGTCGTGCTCGACGACCAGCACGGTGTTGCCGAGGTCGCGCAGGCGGTGGAGCGTGTGGATCAGCCGCTCGTTGTCGCGCTGGTGGAGGCCGATCGACGGCTCGTCGAGCACGTACAGCACGCCGGACAGCTCCGAGCCGAGCTGCGACGCCAGGCGGATGCGCTGCGCCTCGCCGCCCGACAGGGTGCCGGCGGCGCGGTCGAGCGTCAGGTAGTCGAGGCCGACGTCGAGGAGGAAGGTGAGCCGCGCGCGGATCTCCTTCAGCACCTCGCCGGCGATCTGCGCGCGCGCGCCGGCGAGGCCGAGGCCGGCGACCTGGTCGAACGCCTGCCGCACGGTCATGTGCGTGAGCTCGACGATCGACTTCGCGCCGACCAGCACCGCGCGCGACTCGGGGCGCAGGCGGGTGCCGCCGCAGGTCGAGCAGGCGATCGCTCGGAAGAACTGCTCGTAGTAGCTGCGCGCGCGGTCGGAGCCGGCCTCGCGCTGGCGGCGCTCGAGCTGGTGGATGATCCCCTCGAAGCGCATCGCCCACTCGCCGGTCGAGTGGCGGCCCTGCCACTCGACGGTGACCCGCTTGTCGCCGGTGCCGTGCAGCAGCACGTCGCGCTGCTTGTCGGACAGCTTGTTCCACGGCCGGTCGAGGTCGATCTTGAACGCCTTCGCGAGCGCCTTGACGATGTTCGCCGTCCAGCCGGTGTCCTTGCCGACGCCGTCGCGCCAGATCGCGACCGCGCCTTCGTTGATGCTGCGGGTCGGCTCGGGGATGACGAGGTCGGGGTCGACCTGCAGCCGCTCGCCGAGGCCGTTGCACTCGACGCACATGCCGAGCGGCGAGTTGAACGAGAACGACTGCGGCGACAGCTCGGGGAAGCCGATGCCGCAGGTGGGGCACGAGTTGTCCTCGGAGTAGACCCGCGCCTGCTTCTCGCCGGCGACCTCGACGGCGATCTTGCCCTTGCCCTCGCGCACGGCGGTCTCGACCGAGTCGGTCAGGCGGCCGCGGTCGCCGCCGATGGTGACGCGGTCGACCACCAGCTCGATCGTGTGGCGCTTCTGCTTGTCGAGCTGCTCGACGTCCTCGAGGCGGACGACCTGGCCGTCGATGCGCGCGCGCACGAAGCCGGCCTTGCGGGCGTCGGCGATGAGCTCCTTGAACTCGCCCTTCCGGTTGTCGGCCTTGGGCGCGAGGATCGTGACCTGCGTGCGGTCGGGCAGGGCGGCCAGCTCGTCGACGATCTCGGCGGCCGAGCGGCGCGCGACCGGCCCGCCGCACTGGTGGCAGCGCTGCTCGCCGGCGCGCGCGTAGAGGACGCGCAGGTAGTCGTAGATCTCGGTGATGGTGCCGACCGTGGAGCGCGGGTTGGCGCCGCCGCTCTTCTGCTCGATCGCGATGGTCGGCGACAGGCCGCGCAGGCGCTCGTACTTCGGCTTCTCCATCTGGCCGAGGAACTGGCGCGCGTAGGCGGACAGCGACTCGACGTAGCGGCGCTGGCCCTCCGCGTAGAGGGTGTCGAAGGCGAGGCTCGACTTGCCGGAGCCGGACGGGCCGGTGATCACGACGAGCCGGTGCTTGGGGATCTCGAGGTGGTCGACGTCGAGGTTGTGCTCGCGGGCACCCTCGATGACGATCGCATCGGGCTCGGCGGGACGCAGGCCGGACGTACGGCTCATGGGCGCCGCAAGGCTACGGAACAGCTGTTCAGGCGTCAAGCTGACCGGCCGGGCAGGCCCGCAGTACCTGACAGCCGTGTGTCAGGTACTGCGTGAGCCTTCGTCGACGGTCAGGCGCGGGCGAGCTCGACCTTGACGGTCACCTCGCCGTGCACCTTGCCGTTCGCGTTCTCGATGATCCGGTCGGCGACGCCGGCCGGCACGCGCACGTGGCAGTAGGTGTCGCGCATCGCGACCGAGCCGATCGCGGCGGCGTCGGCGCCGACGCCGTCGCCGAGGAGGCGGCGGATGTCGTCGGCGGTCACGCCCTGCTTCTTGCCCAGGTTGACGTGCAGGCGGACCTGCGACGACGGGTCGATCACGGCCGGCGGGGCGGCGGCGGCGGCGGGCGACGCCTC
>DASZXE010000343.1:0-5905 GCA_035546475.1 Kofleriaceae bacterium | reverse complement strand
GGGGGCCGGCGCCGGGGCCGGCGCCGCCGCCGCGCTCGCGCCGGTGCGGTCGTGGATCTTCGCCTTCGCCGCGCCCTTCACCAGCTCGATGCCCCGCTCGGCGTCGGTCCGGTCGACGTAGCCCTCGCCGCTGTCGGCGATGATCTGGCCGTTCGGCGACCGCAGGCGCCAGCGGTACTGCATGCCGGCGTCCTGGTAGACGTCGAAGCCATCCTTCGCCCGGGTGACCGCCTTCAGGCCCTTCTGGGCATTCGCCTTCGTCGTGTAGCTCTCGCCCGACACGGCGATGATCTGGCCGTTGTTGGCCTGCAGACGCCAGCCGAACTGGCCGTTGGTCTCGTAGATCTCGAACTCTTGCTCCATGGCCGCTCCGGTCCTTTCGTCGAGACGAACGCCTGCCCGCCGACGCCCTGTTTTCGACACTGCAACGGGTCCCGGGCGGGAATCAAGCCACCTCGGGCGACTTCCGCGCGAGTGATCCCGGCGCGCTCCCGTCGAGGCGCCCCCGCAGAGGCAACCAGCACGGGCAGGGCGCGGCACCCGGCGGCCGGGTTTGCTAAGGTGCGTCACGGTGGCGTGGTGCCGGTCGATCGTGTCGGTCGCCGGCCGACGCCCCTCGAAGAGCGATGTCCCTCGACCTCACGGTGATCCGCGACCTCGCGGTCCTGCGCGACCTGGAGCCGGCCTGGCGCGACCTCGCGGCCGCCGGCGGCTCGGGCGCCCTGTTCCGCGGCCCCGAATGGCTCCTGCCCTGGTGGCACGCCTACCACCAGGTGCTCGGCGCCGAGCTGCACGTCATCGCCGGCCGCGCCGACGGCGAGCTGGTCTTCCTCGCCCCGCTCTACCTGCGCACCGTCAAGGGCACGCTGGTCGACACCCGCGAGCTGCGGATGATGGGCGACGCCGGCCCGCGCCCGCCGGCGCTCGACCTGCTGGTCAAGCCGGGTCAGGAGGACAAGGCCGGCGCCCAGGCCGCCAAGGTCGTGATGGACCTCGGCAAGGCGTGGGACCTGCTCGAGCTCGAGCCGCTCGCCGACCCGTCGCGCGTGCGGGCGAACCTGGTCGCGCGGCTCGGCACCGCCGGCTTCACCGTCGAGTCGGCGCCCGCCGGCGGCGGCGCCCGCCGCATCGCGCTGGCGCTCGCCGGCCCCGAGCTCGACGCGTCGATCGACGGCCTGGCGACGACCTACACCGCCGACGCCGCCGCCATCCGCAAGGGGATGAGCGCGCTGCGCCGCCTGTCCCGCCTCGAGTGGGCGGAGCGCGAGGAGCAGAGCCCGCTCGCCGACGCCGAGGCGCAGGCGCTGCTCGAGGAGATCGCGCTCACGCTGGCCGCCAGCGGGCGCGCGCGGCTGACGGTGCAGGACGACGCCACCGGCCAGGCGGTCGCCGCCGCGCTGGTCGTCGACGACGGCGACCGCGCCGTGCTGCTCGCCGCCGCGGTCGATCCCGAGCACGCCCGCGCGACGGTCGGGCGCTCGGCCGCCGAGCGGCTGATCGCCCACGAGGCGGCGGCGGCGGCGGGCCGCGGCCGGGTCGCGCTCGACGTCGTCACCGGGGCCGCCGAGTACGCGCTGCCGCTCCTGCCGATGTCGCGGCAGACGGCGCTGTCGGTGCGGATCTGGAACGCGACCGCCAGCGCGTCGGTGACCCGCACGTACGAGGGCGTCCGCCGGCGCGCGCGGCTGGTGCGCGACACGCCGGGCGTCGCGGCGGCGCAGGCGCGGGCCGCGTGGGCGCGCATCCGCTCGGCGGCGAACGGCGTCGCCCAGTACCACCGCATGCACCTCTACCGCGGGCAGATGTGGACGCGCGGCATCACGCCGACCGCCGGCCTGTCGCTCGCGCTGTTCGGCGAGGACGCCTTCGACGCGCTCACGCCGGTCGTGCGCGCGGACCTGCTCGAGGCGCTGCTCCTCGACGAGGCGGTCGCGCGCGCGTGGTGGCGGCGCGGCGACCTGTCGCTCCTCGCGCGCCTGCACGACCGGCCGGCCGGCATCGCCTGGGGGGCGCGCGGCCCGGTGGCGGTGCCCGAGCTCGACCGCACGCTGTCGCTGTCGAAGTACGAGGCGTACGTCCACGACGTCTACGTGGCGCCGTCGGCGCGCGGCCGCGCGGTCGCGCCGGTGATGCTCGAGGCGCTCGCCCGCGAGCTGCGCGAGCGCGACGTCTACCGGTCGTGGGCGCTCATCGACCAGGGCAACCAGCCGTCGGTGCGCGCGTTCGAGAAGGCGAGCTTCACGCCGGTCTGCGACGTCATCCGCGCGCGCATCACCGGCGTCGATCGCCTCATCGTCCGCCCGCCCGACCCCGAGGCGAAGGCGCTCCTCGGCCTGCCCTGACCCAGCCCCACCTCCGGTTCAGGGGGTCAGGGGCGGAAGGGCTGCTCGTCCTTGCCGCGCGCCGGGCTCGCCAGGCGGCGGGCGACCGCCTCCTGCTCGTCCTTGGTCAGCCGCCGCACGTAGATGCCGGCGGCGTCGATCGAGCGCGCGCCGAAGAAGCCCTCGGCGACCGCGTACTCGACCTCGATGACCATGTACGGGTCGTCGCCGAGCCACATCAGCTCGTGCTTGCGCGGGATGCCGACCCACGACGACAGCATGAACTTGTCGCGCGTCCCGTCCTCGTTGAGGACCACCATCGTGATGCGCTCGGTCGCCGTCATGCGATCCCGTTTGTAGCAGGCCGCGCCGCGCGCGTCGCCTCTCTCGCCGGGCCGGCGTCAGATGCCCGGCGTGGGCGGGTGCAGGATCTTCACGACGCCCTCGAGGCCGGGCGACATCGTCACGTGGTTGTCGCCGTCGACGAAGACGGCCTGGAAGTCGGGGAGCTTGGCGGCGAAGGCGAGGCCGTCGGTCGGCCCGAGGATGAACAGCACCTTCGAGTAGGCGTCGGCGGTGAAGGCGTCCTTCGCCATGATCGTCACCGACCGCGTCTTGCGCGCCGGCTCGCCGTCGCGCGGGTCGAGGATGTGGTGGTAGCGGATGCCGTCCTTGACGAAGCCGCGCTCGTAGTCGCCCGACGTCGAGAACGAGTGGTCGCGCACCGGCGCCACCGCGAAGCTGTCGTCGCGCGGCCCGCGCGGGTCGCGGATGCCGACCACCCACGGCGCGCCGGCCTTGGTCCCCGACACGTACATGTCGCCGCCGGCCTGCACGATGAAGTCGCTGAAGCCGGCCTTCTCGAGGATCGCCGCCATCCGGTCGACCGCGTAGCCCTTGGCGATGCCGCCGAGCGTGATCTTCATGCCCTTGCGGCGCAGGCGGATCGTCTTGTGCTTCTTGTCGACGAGGACGTCGCGCCAGTTGACCAGCTTGACCCGCTCCTTGACCTCGGCCTGGTCCGGCAGCGTGTAGTCCATGTCCTGGTCGAACTTCCAGAGGCCGCTGAAGGCGCCGACGGTGATGTCGAACAGGCCGTTGCTCTGCCGGCTCACGTCGAGCGCGCGCTCGATGACCGCCATCGTCTCGTCGGAGACCGGCACCGCCGCCTTGTCGCCCAGGCCGGCCGACGCGTTGATGCGCGAGATCTCGCTGTCGGGCAGCCAGGTCGTCATCATCCGGTCGAGGCGGCGGATCTCGTCGAAGGCGGCGTCGGTCGCCTTGGCGGCGGCCGCCTCGTCGTCGGACCAGATCGTCACCATCACCGACGTCCCCATGGCCGTCGTGGTGTGGACGAGCTTCGCCGGCTGCGGCTGCGCCTCCGCCGGGGCTTGCGGCTTCGGCTGCGCGTGCGCGACGGCCGCCGCACCCGCGGTCGCGAGCCCCACCGCCACCGCGATCGCCAGGGCGCGCCTCACGTCGACCTCGCTCAGGTCCAGTGCAGGTAGTGCGCGAGCTTGAGCACGATGAGCAGGCCGCCGACGCCGAGCGATACCAGCACCGCCAGGACCGACAGGCCGAGCGTCGTCTGGGTCTCCTGCTGGATGCCCTTCCAGAGGCCGACCATCGCCGGGAAGATGCCGAGCGCGGCGATGATGCCGCCGGCCCACGAGCCATGGGTGAAGCCGCCGATGAGGCCGATGATCAGGCCGACGGCGACGAAGCCGAACGACACCGCGACGGGCACCTTGGAATCGGGGGACGGCTCTACCGTGGGACCATTAGCCATGGGGTCACCTCCGCGGTGAGCCTAGCACAGCGCCTCACGCGCCACCGGCCGCGCCGGCCGGCGCCGCGACGCGCGGTTCACGCCTCGATGTACGCGCGCAGTTGCTCGCGCATGACCTCGTCGGTGAGCGCCGCCTGCACGACCTCGAGCAGGCAGTCGGCGAGCGCGACCATCATCTCGTTGGTGCCGCCGTCGCGCGTCACGCGGTTCAGCAGCGCCTTGGCATCGCGGCTCTCGTCGCCCGCGAGCAGCTCGCGCAGCTTCTCGGCCGTGAGCTCACCCTGGAAGTCGACGAAGACTTGTTCACGCAGGAACGCGACGAGGCGATTCACGCCGGCCGATGTACCCCACGACGATCACGATTACAAGCCGCGCCCCGCGCGACCACGGGTGGCGGCGCGGTAACCGACATCCGCTCTTGCTCGAGCGCGCGCGGGCGGCGAGCATCGAGGCGTGGCCCGGATCCTCATCTCGGGGTTCTGCGCGGTGCCAGGACCGACCCGGTCGGGAGTGCAGCTCCGCCAGGTGGTCCGCGCGCTGTCGGGCCGCCACACGGTCGACCTGCTCGCCGTGCGCGAGGGCGACCAGGCGTACGTCGAGCGGCAGGGCACCGGCCGCCTCCTGCGAGTGCCGACCCACGACGCCGACCTGGCGACGCAGGTGCAGGCGTTCCAGCGCGCGCTGCGCCGCCAGCTCGAGGGCGCCGACTACGACGTCGTCCACTGCCGCGACGGCTGGAGCGCGCGGCCGGTGCTCGAGGGCCGCGATCGCTTCGGCTACGCGGTCGTCTACGATCTGACGCGCGCGCCGATGGCGGAGCGCGACGACCTCGGCCCCGAGCTGGCCGCCGCCCACGATCGCGACGAGGAGTCGCTGCTGGTCGGCGCCGACCTCGTGCTGGTGCCGACCGAGCCGGCGCGCCGCTTCGCGATCGGCCGCGGCGCGCCGGACCGCGTGATGGTGGCGCCGCCCGGCGTCGACGTCGATCGCTTCGACTGGGACGTCTGGCCGCCCGACGCCCCGCCGGTCGTCCTCTACGCGGGCACGCTGGCGCCGGGCCGCGGCGTGCGCCTGCTCCTGCAGGCGATGGCGGAGGTCGTGCGCACGCTGCACGCGCGGCTGCTCCTCGTCGGGCCGATCGCGCCCGGCTTCGACGCGTCGCTGCGCAGCGCGATCAAGGAGCTCGGCCTCGCCGGCAAGGTCGACGTCAAGGGGCCGATCGATCACGACCTCATGCCGGCGCTCATCGGCCGCGCGACCGTGTGCGTGGCGCCGTCGGCGGTCGACCTGCCGCGCCGGCCGTACGCGCTCTACCCGACCAAGCTGCTCGAGTACCTCGCGTGCCGGCGCGCGGTGCTGGCCCCGCGGCGCGGCGCGGTCACCGCGCTCGTCGATCACGGCCGCGAGGGGCTGCTGTTCCAGCCGGGCGACGCCGCCGACCTCGCCCGCAAGCTGGTCCGCCTGCTCGAGGATCGCAGCCTGCGCGAGCGGCTGGCCGCCACCGGCTACGAGCGCGTGCGGCGCGAGTTCACCGCCAGCGCGGCGCGCCGCGCGATCACAGCCGCGTACGCGCGGCTGGCGAGCCGCGCCGAGTGGGCGCCGCGCTTCGTCGAGGTGCAGACCGGCGAGAGCGTCGTCACGCCGCCGCCGGCCGCGACGTCGGCCGACGACGACTTCGAGGCGACCGTCTTCGAGACCAGCCCGCCGGCGCCGGGCTCGGGCACCGGGCCGATCGAGCCGGCGACCGGGCCGATCGAGCTGGCCGACGCGGACGCGGTGCTGGTCGGCGACTCGT
>DASZXE010000342.1:0-2873 GCA_035546475.1 Kofleriaceae bacterium | reverse complement strand
GGACAGCGGCACCGTCTGGTTCTTCCACTGATGCCCGCCGGCGCCCGGCGACGGTCAGCGACGACTGACAGGATTGGCCCAATGCCGCTCGAGGGGAGCCGGCGACGATCCAGGAGCTCGATCTTGCAGCCATGCGCTCGGCGGTATCGTCATTCTCGCCCGACCTTTCGAAAGGCGCCCCTGCGTTCTGCGTGCGAGAAGCTCGGACGCTCCTCGTGTACCCGGACTTCGCTTCACGTTCTCCAAACGCGAACGGCCCCGGCGGTGAGGCCGGGGCCGTCGCGACTACCGGAAGGTAGTCAGGAGGAGCTCAGCGCCAGGAGCCGAGGCGGTCCATCCGCGGCTCGTGGATCTGGATGTCCTTCTTCACGTTCTTGATCGACGTGCGGAGCATGGTCGGCAGCGCCTTGCACCAGAAGTAGGTCGCATCGTCGCCCGGCGGGTTGCTGATCGGCAGCACGTTGTCGCCGCTGCTCAGCGAGACGCAGCGAGGGAACGCGTGATCGTCGGCCATGTTGCCGTCCGAGTCGTAATGGAAGGCGGCGTGCTTGAAGCACCAGCCGACGGTGTTGCTGAACGGCGAGAGGTCGTCGAAGCCCTCGCGCGCCCACCAGTAACGGCAGCTCTCGCCGTTCTGCACGTCGCCGGGCGGGGCCGCTTCCCACTTGCCCTGGCAGTCGTTGGGGACCATGCCGCCCTCGGCCGCGTAGTTCGTGACCTTGTTCGCGGGCTGGGGCTGCGGGGCCGCCATGTCGTTCGCCGGCATGAACGTCACGTCGCTGGGGTTGGTGACGTAGACATCCTTCGGGTCGCAGAGGCCACCGCACTCGACGGTCTGGTCGGTGTCGTTGGCCGCGCGGGGCTGGGCGCCGGGCACGCAGGAGTTCGCGAACGCCTGGCCCTGGATGGCGGTGCCGGCCATCACGGTGCCGGCCGAGGCGCAGACCGCGGTGCTGGTCGTGCTGCTGACGAGGAGGTAGCAGCCGTTGCCAGCCGGGCACATCGTGCCGTCGCTGCGCTGCTGGGTGACCGGGTTGCAGGTCGGGTTGCACGCGCCGTACATCGGCTCGTCGTCGCCGTTGGCCCACAGGTCCGAGTAGCGGGTGCAGGCCTCGCCGTTGGCGCAGACCTCGTCGGCGCCGCCGCCGAAGCCGCAGACGTCCTTGCAGGTGCCCGCGACGCAGATGTTGCCCGCCTTGCAGTCGTCGTAGCCGGTCGTCTCGCCCGCCGCGCCGATGGTGCAGTCACCACCGTGATCGACGGTGCCGTCGGGCACGCAGCCGATCTTGCCGACCGAGTCGGGGGTGTCCTGGATCGTGATCCAGGTGCACTTCTGGCCGACCTCGCAGCCCTGCTGGCCGGCGGCGGCGAGCGGGTTGCAGACGGCAGATTCAGGCGCATCGATCGGCTGCACGTTCGGCGCGTCGATCGTGTTGTTCACGGTGCCATCGTCCCCGCCGCAGGCGGCGAGGAACCCGGCAAGACCCATACACAGGGCTCCCAAGGCTAGCGTTCTCATTGCGTCTGACTCCTCTTCGGGTTGGTTCCCAGCGGCCACGGCTGGTAAAAGGTGCGCGAAGGTAACGACCTGCCCACACACCGTCAAGTGAAAGCCCGGCTGTCGCGGGCATGCGGCGTGGCAACGACGTCGCCCTTCGCTGATTAGCGCGATGGCCCGGCCAGCCCCGAGAGACCCCGACTAACATGTCCTCTTGCCTGTGAGGACCACGCACCGCGTCGAACAACCCGCCGAGATCGCAGGTGTCTCGGGTCGGCGCGCGGCGTGAAGCGGGTCACGCACGATCGTTCGGCCGTGCGGCTTCGCACGCCGGCCGAGCGCTGCGGCGAGGGATCGGCGCGCGGAGTGGGGCTCAACGTCAACCGGCCGCGCCGCGGCGCCATTCCCGCGGGAGGTTCACCGGGGGAGTCGCGGCCGCTGCACTCGATCGTCAGGGCTCGACGCCGGGCGGCCGAAGGCCTTCGAGCCGGTCAGGGCGTCACGGTGATCGTTCCGGGTGGCAGCGTGCCGCCCGGCGCGCCGCTCCCCTCGGTGAGGTACGCGACGGTCCCGCCGACCGCGAGGACGGCGACGCCGGCGACCACGTACCAGCGGCGCCACGGCGGCCGGCGCCCGGTCGAGCCGCCGGGCGCGACGGCCAGCGTGAGCGGCACGTCGGGGGAGGCGATCCGCGCGAGCTCGCCGGCCGCGCCGCGGGCGACGACGTAGTACTCGAGCGTGCCCGGCTGGCGGGCGGCCGGCAGCGCGATCGCGATGCGCCAGCGGTCGTCGCCGGCGCGGGTGGCCGCCGCCTCGCGGTACGCGAGCGCGCCGAGCGGCCGGTAGTCGACGGCGACCTCGCGGACGAGCGGCGCGCCGCGGGTGACGCGCACCTCCAGCTCGAGACGCGAGCCGGCGGTGGCGGCGGCCGGCGCCGCGTGGTCGAGGTCGACGGCGCCGGCGTCGCCGGAGTCGGGCACCGCCTCTCGTCGGATCTGGTCGAAGAACGCGCGGATGCGAGGCGAGCCGGAGGTGTCGCGCAGCTCGAAGCCGGGATCGAGCTCGAGCACGCGCTCGAAGGCGTCGCGGGCGCCGGCCTCGTCGCCGAGGATGAAGCGGGCGAGCGCGATGACCTCCCACGCGCGCACCCGCTGGGCGCGGGACGCGTCGCGGTCGCGCGTCACCGGCACCAGCGCCTTGATGGCGGCCGCGTACTCCTGATCGGCGTAGAGGCTCTCGCCGCGGGCGAGGCGATCGGCGAGCTGCTGGGCGGGGCCCGGGCCGGCGACGCGGGTGCGGCCGTCCGGGCCGTGCGCGTCGTCGGCGCGCGCGACCGGCGCGCCGGTGCTGACGAGCAGGGCAGCGAGCAGCGCGG
>DASZXE010000341.1:0-12029 GCA_035546475.1 Kofleriaceae bacterium | reverse complement strand
GACCTCGAGCTGCGCGACGGCGAGATCCTCGCGCTCCTCGGCCCGTCGGGCTCGGGCAAGTCGACGCTGCTCAACCTGATCGGCGGCCTCGACACGCCGACCGCCGGCTCGATCCGCTACGGCGAGCGCGACCTCGCGCGCGCCGACGACGAGGCGCTCACCCGCTACCGGCGCGAGCACGTCGGCTTCGTCTTCCAGTTCTACAACCTGATCCCGAGCCTGACCGCGCGCGAGAACGTCGAGCTCGCCGCCGAGCTGGTGCCGCGGCCGATGGCCGCCGCCGAGGCGCTCGGCATGGTCGGCCTCGGCGAGCGCCTCGATCACTTCCCGGCGCAGCTCTCCGGCGGCGAGCAGCAGCGCGTCGCGATCGCGCGCGCGATCGTCAAGCGGCCCGAGCTGCTGCTGTGCGACGAGCCGACCGGCGCCCTCGACGGCCGCACCGGCCGCCTGGTGCTCGAGGCGCTGCTGCAGGTCAACCAGCAGCTCGGCACGACGACGGCGATCATCACCCACAACCTCGTCATCGGCGACATGGCCGACCGCATCGTCACGATGAAGGACGGCCGCATCGCCAGCACGCGCGCCGGCCGGCGGCGGCCGCCCGCCGAGCTGGACTGGTGACCGATGCGGGCGCTGGACCGCAAGCTCGTCCGCGACCTCTCGCGCATGCGCGGGCAGGTCATCACGATCGCGCTCGTGCTGGCGGCCGGCGTCGCCGCGACGATCAGCCTGACCGGCACCTACCGCGCGCTCGGCGAGGCGCGCGACGACTACTACGCGCGCCACGGCTTCCCCGACCTGTGGGTACACCTCGAGCGCGCCCCCGACGCGGTGGCGGCCCGGCTCGCGGCGCTGCCCGGCATCGCCTCCGTCGAGCCGCGCCTGGTCGAGCCGCTCACCGTGCACGTGCCGGGCGCGCTGCGGCCGGCGTCCGGGCGCATCCAGTCGATCGCCGACGCGGACGTCGCGTCTTTGCGCGGCCTCGTGCTGCGGCGCGGGCGGCCGCCCGATCCGGCGCGCTCCGACGAGGTGGCGCTGCTCGCCTCGTTCGCCGATGCCCACGGCCTCGAGCCGGGCGATCGGCTCGACACCGTGTTCGCCGGCCGCCGGCAGGCCCTGACGATCGCCGCGATCGTGCTGTCGCCCGAGCACGTCTTCCCGGTGTCGGGCGGGATGATCAACCCGCGCGGCGTCGCCGTCGTGTGGATGCCGCGCGCGAACCTGGCGCCGCGCGTGGACCGGGTCGGCGCCTTCGACGACGCGACCTTCACGCTCGTCCCCGGCGCCAGCGAGCTCGGCGCCATCGACGCGATCGATCGCGAGCTGGTGCGGTGGGGCGGCGCCGGCGCCTACGGCCGCAAGCTGCAGCCGTCGCACATGGTGGTGTCGAGCGAGATCGAGCAGCTCCAGATGATGGCGACCCGCATCCCGGTCGTCTTCCTGCTGGTCGCCGCGTTCCTGCTGAACATCGTCCTCGGCCGCCTGGTCCGGCTGCAGCGCGAGCAGCTCGGCATCCTGCGCGCGCTCGGCTACGGCCGCGGCGCGCTGGCCCGCCACGTCGCCGCGTTTGCCGCGGTCATCGTCGTGCTCGGCGCGGTGCTCGGCGTCGCCGCCGGCGCCTGGCTCGGTCACGGCCTCACCGACCTCTACCAGCGCTTCTTCCACTTCCCGACGCTCGGCTTCCACGTCGAGCCCGACCTCGCCGCGATCGCGATCGCGGTCTGCACGGCGGCCGCCGCCGGCGGCGCGCTCGGCGCCATGCGGCAGGCGGCGCGGCTCGCCCCCGCCGAGGCGATGCGGCCGCCGGCGCCCAGCCGCTACCGGCGCGGCGTGCTGTCGTGGCTCGGGCTCGCCCGCGTCGCCGGGCCGATGGGCCGCATGGTCGTGCGCGAGCTCGAGCGCAAGCCGGTGTCGACCGCGATCTCGGTCGTCGGCGTCGCCTTCGCGGTCGGCATCATCATCATCGGCCGGTTCCAGAGCGACTCGCTCGACGCGATGATCGACGACTCGCTGATGGGCTCGATGCGCGAGGACGTCGCGGTCTCGCTCGCGAGGCCGGTGCCGCGCAGCGAGCTCGGCTGGTTCGCCCACGCGCCCGGCGTGATCGCCGCCGAGCCGGCGTACGCGGTGCCGGTGCGCATCCGTGGCGGCGCCGCCCACCGCGACGTCGTCCTCACCGGCCTGCCCGCGGACGGCCGCCTGCGCCGCATCCTCGACGGGCGCGGCCGCCCGGTGGCGCTGCCGGCCGATGGCCTGCTGCTGAGCGAGCTGCTCGCGCGGCGCCTCGACGTCCGGGTCGGCGATCCGGTCTGGCTCGAGCGGCGCGATGGCGATCACCGCCTCTTCACGCTGCCGGTCGCCGCCACCGTCGACGATCGGGTGGGGCTCAACGCCTACCTCGAGCTCGACGCGCTCGGCCGCGCGCTGCACGAGGAGCCGCGGCTGTCGATGGTGCTCCTGCAGGTCGACGCCGGCGCGCAGGACGCGCTCCTGCGCGCGCTCACCGACGTGCCGACCGTCGTCGACGTCGCCGAGACCGCCGTCTTCCGCGACGCGTTCCTCGCCCAGTCGGGCGACAGCATGATGTTCATGGTGCTGCTCTGCTCGACGCTGGGCGGCGTGATCGCGGTCGGCGTCGTCTACAACCACGGGCGCGTCGCGCTGTCGGAGCGCGAGCGCGACCTGGCGACGCTGCGCGTGCTCGGCTACCGGCGGAGCGAGGTGGCGGTCGTCCTCCTCGGCCAGCTCGCCGTGCAGGTCGCGCTCGCGATCCCGATCGGCCTCCTGTTCGGGACGCTGATGACCGACGCGATCATGGCGACCGCCGATCCCGAGCAGTACCGGTTCGCGGTGCTGATCGCGCCCCGCACGTACGGCTTCGCCGCGCTGGTCATCGCCGGCGCCACCTTCGCGACCGCGCTGGTCATGCGCCGGCGGCTCGATCGCATCGATCTCACCGGCGCGCTCAAGGCGAGGGACTGACCATGTTGCGCTGGATCAAGCGGATCGCGCTCGGCCTGGTGCTGGCCGCGGTGGTGGCGACGCTGGCGTGGGCGATGTGGCCGAAGCCGGTGCCGGTCGACGTCGCCGCCGTCGCCCGCGGGCCGCTCACCGTCACCGTCGACGAGGACGGCCGCGCCCGCGTCGAGGACCGGTACCTGGTGACCGCGCCGCTGGCCGGCACCCTCGCGCGCATCGAGCTGCGGGCCGGCGACCCGGTCACCGCCGGCGCGGTCGTCGCCCGGGTGGCGCCGTTGCCGGCGCCGCTCCTCGATCCGCGCACGCGCGCCGAGCTGGCCGGGCGGCGCGACATCGCGCACGCGCAGCTCCGCCAGGCCTCGTCGACGGTCGACCGCGCGCGGGTGGCCAGCGACTTCGCCGAGCGCGAGCTCGAGCGCGCCCACACGCTCACCCACCGCGAGGCGATGCCGGCCTCCGAGCTCGACCGCGCGCAGCTCGCCGCCGAGCTGGCGGAGCGCGACCTCGTCTCGGCCCGCTTCGCCGCGACCGTCGCCACCGCCGAGGCGGAGACCGCCGACCGGATGCTCGCGCGGGTCGGCAACGCCGCCGCCGGCCAGGACGTCGACGTCGCCTCCCCGATCGACGGCCAGGTGCTGCGGGTCGTCGCCGAGAGCGAGGGCGTGGTCGGCCCCGGCACGCCGCTCGTCGAGCTGGGCGATCCGGCGCGGCTCGAGATCGTCGTCGACGTGCTGACCGCCGACGCGGTCGCGATCGCGCCCGGCGCGCCGGTGTCGGTCGAGGGCTGGGGCGGCCCGCCGCTGGCCGGCCGCGTGCGGCGCGTCGAGCCGTCAGCGACCACGCGGGTGTCGGCGCTCGGCGTCGAGGAGCAGCGGGTCGACGTCATCGTCGACCTCGTCGGGCCGCGCGACGCGTGGCGCGGCCTCGGCGACGGCTGGCGCGTCGAGGTCCGCATCACGACCTGGCACGCCGACGACGTGCTGGCGGTGCCGCTCGGCGCGATCATCCGCGCGGGCGATGCGTGGGCGGTGTTCGTCGTCGAGGGCGGCCGCGTCCACCGCCGCACCGTCGAGCTCGGCCACCGCAACCGAGCGCTCGCGGAGGTCACCGCCGGCCTCGCCGCCGGCGATCGCGTCGTCCTGCACCCCGGCGAGCGGGTCGTCGACGGGGCCCGCGTCGTCGCCCGCTGAAGGCCCCGAGCGCAGCTCTCTGACCGAGATCGGTCCCGACGTAGTCCTCGGACCGATCGATCGACGAGAGGGTTGGGATCCTGGCCAACCCTGTGCGCGCCCGCACGCGGCGCGCGCTACTGCGGCAGCGCCGGCACGGGGCAACTGTTGATGTTGAACGTCCCGCCCGGGCAGTCGCCGGTGCGCGGCGTCGCGTTGCCGGCGCCGAGCGCGCACCAGGCCGGCATGCCCATCGGCAGGCCGCGCACCGCGTACGGCGTCTCGCCCGGGTCGAGCCAGAACGGATGATCGAGCGCCACCTGGTAGAGGACCTGCAGCCCCATCGGGTCGTCGATCGGCGGCTCGGCGTGCCCGCAATTGTGCACGCACTCGATGATCGCGTGGCCGCCCGCCTCGAGGCCCATCTCGAGGTTGTGCGACGCGTTCTGGAAGTTCGCGCCGCACTGGTCGGTCATCCCGCCCCACGCGACCAGCACCGGCAGCTTGTGCACCGTCGGCGACCAGCCCTTCACCTCGAGCTGCTGGATGCCGGTCGCCGGCCCGACGCCGCCGCTGAGGATGAGCGCGCTCGCGAGCCGCGTGCTGCGCCGCTGCACGAGCTGCGCGCTCCACAGGGCGCCCGCCGACACGCCGAACGTCGACACGCACGACGCGTCGATCGCGTACTGCTGGCTGATGCACGCGAGCATGTCGTCGAAGAAGACGGCCTCCTGCTCGGTGCGCGCGTCGCTCGTGATCGTCAGGTACGGCCACTGCGGATCGAACGAGCCGACGAACGGGATCGTCACCGCGAGGTCCGGCGAGCTCTCCGGGATCGCCGCGAAGAAGTGCAGCCGGTCGGCGGCGTTCTGGACGTCGCCGCGGGTCAGCACCGAGTTGGCGCTCGCGTTCAGCCAGTGCCACATGAACATCAGCGGACGCGGCTGCGTGAGCGCCTCCGGCGGCGGCACGACGAGGAGGAACTCGCGCTCGCGCCCGCTCGACCGGATCGTGTTGCGGCCCGGGACCAAGGTCGGGCAGGTGCCGCCCGAGTAGCTCGGCAGCGGCGCCGGCATCGGCGCGCCCGGCGGCGCCGGATCGCCGCAGCGCACGTCGCGCGCGACCGCGGCGTCGATCGGCGGCGGCGCGTCGATCGCGGCCGGCGCGTCGGCCGGCGCCTTCGCATCGATGGCCTGCGCCGGCCCGTCGCTGGGCGCCTGCGCGCCGGGATCCCCGCCGCTGCACGCCGGCAGCGCGGCCAGCGCGCCGAACATCCACATCGTCACGACAGACGAGCGCATGCGATCCCCCCGCCCGGCCGCGCCGGGCATCGCGAGCCGTGTCAGCGCATCGTGGCGCCGTCGATCGGGAGCTGGTCGGCCGGCAGCGTCTCCCACGGGAGCTGGCGGCCGATCGTGATCGGCGCGCAGGTCGACACGCCGGCGCCGACGATCACGTACGGCAGGTTCTGGGCGACGAGCTGGTACTGGCCGGTCGTGCGATCGATCGTGCGCACCGTCGAGTTCTCGCTGAAGCCGTCGGTCGTCGTCACGAACAGGTAGAACTTGCCGCCCCACTGCGCGAACGCCCACGCCTCGACGGTGCCGCCGAGGCCGCCGGGGATCGTGCGCTGCGGGCCGGTGCCGCCGCCCGACGCCTTGTCGATCTGCTGGACGAACGCGCTCGACAGGCCCGGGTAGAAGCCCCACAGCGTCGCGTCGCCGAGGCCGGTCAGCTCGGGGCTGTACTCGCTCTGCGTCGACATCGGACCGACCCGCTGGATCGCGTAGGCGTCGGGCGGGTTGATCCAGCCGAGGTCGCCGAGGATCGTCGCGTCGGCGTTGCCGCCGCCGAGCCACAGCTTCTCGGTGTCGCCGCCGGCCGAGTCGGTGACGAAGCCCATGCCGAACAGGTCCCACGTGCGGCCGCCGGCCTGCTGGCGCGCGGGGAACGCGGTGCCGGTGCAACTCGCGTCCTGCGTCGACACGTTGAAGATCTGCCCGCTCGAGTAGAGGACCCACGCGACCGCGTTGCGATCGACCGCCATCGAGAACGGCGTCGCCGGGCCGGGATCGGTCCAGTCGGGCACCGACGGGCCGGCCGGGCACGACAGCGGGCCGATGACGTGGAACGGGCTGCCGGTGCCGACCAGGCGCGGGTCGAACGACAGGAGCTGGAAGTTCTTGTCGGCGACGTAGATGAGGTCGACGCCGTCGGCCGAGCACGCGCGCTGGCACTCGCCGCCGCTGCACTCGTTGCCGTCGCCGCAGCTCTGGACGACGCCGCCGAAGCTGCCGTCGGGGTTGCACGAGACGACGTCGTTGCCGTTGCAGGCGTTGACGCCCGGCTGGCACGCGCGGCAGCCGCTGTCCGGATCGCAGATCGCGGTGCAGTTGTCGCTGGTCTCGAACTGGCCGCCGACGCAGGTCTGGAACTGGCTGCCGACGCACTGGGTCTGCCCGGAGGTGCAGGCGCCGCCGTCGTCATCGCTGCCGTCGTCGCTCGACCCCGACGGGCCGCACGCGAGCAAGGGGAGCGCGAGCAGGGACGCGAACCAGAGCGAATGGCGCATGACACGCCGGGTTTACATCAGCTCGCCCCCCCGCGGGGACAGGATCCGGGGTCCCAGGCTGCCGGAATCGCGCGCGTTTTCGATGGCACCGCGAAAATCTTCGCGGCGAACGAGCGGCCAACTTTTTCGCGGTGGCCCCGAATTCCAAAGGAAGTACAGGCGGTTGAGGGGTAGGATCCTGTCCCCGGGTCAGGCGTAGCGGACGGCGTAGACGGGCGGCAGGGTCTGGCTGACCGCGTGCCAGCGGTCCCCCTGGTCGGCGGTGACCCACACGTTGCCGGTGGTCGAGCCGAAGGCGAGCTGGTCGCCGTCGGGGGCGATGGCGAACGCGTGGCGGTAGACCAGGTCGTAGGCGTGCTCCTGCGGCAGGCCGCCGGTGAGCTGCTCGAAGGTCTTGCCGCCGTCGCGCGTGCGGGTGACGAGCACGCGGCCGTGCGCGGTGCGCTTCTGGTCGGAGTTGGCGGGCACGAACCAGGCGGTGTCGGGGTCGGTCGGGTGGACCGCGACCGAGAAGCCGAACGTCGACGGCTCGATCGTCAGCGGCTGCCAGCTCTCGAGGTCGTCGCCGGAGCGGTACGCGCCGCAGTGGTGCTGCAGCCAGAAGACCTCCGGCCGGCTCGGCGACTGCACGATCCGGTGGACGTCCTGGTTCTCGGGCAGGCCGGCCTGCTCGGGCGGCGAGTAGTTGTTGGTCATCCCGCTGCAGTGCGGGGTCCAGGTGGCGCCGGCGTCGCGCGACCGCATGACGCCGCCGGTGCTGACGCCGACGACGATCGTCCTCGGATCGCGCGGGTCGACGCAGATCGAGTGCAGGCCGGGCAGGTCGGCGCCGCCGCCGCCCCACTTCGGGCGCAGCGGGTGGTGCCAGAGGCCCTCGACGAGCTTCCACGAGTCGCCGCGGTCGTCGGAGCGGAACAGGCCGCCGGGCAGCGTGCCGCACCAGAGCGCGCCGTCGGCGTCGAGCGCCGGCTCGAGCGCCCAGACCAGCTTGGTCGTCCACGGGATCTGGCGGCCCCACATGTCCTTCTCGTCGAGGCCCTCGGGGCGCGGCGGGTAGGCGGGCGTCGTGATCTCGGTCCAGGTCGCGCCGCGGTCCGACGAGCGGTGCAGCTTGACGCCGAAGTGGCCGTGATCGAGCGCGGCGTACCAGGTGCCGTCGCGCGGATCGGCGAGCGCGAGCGTGACGTTGTCGCCGACGAACGACGCGCCGCTGATGCGCGCATCGCCGCCGCGGCCGGTGACGGTGAACAGCCCCTTGCGGGTCGAGACGAGGAGCGGATTGATGGGAGCCAAAGGGATTCTCCGGTGATATCGGCGTAGTGCCTGCGTGCGTGTCTGCGTGCTGTCTGCGTGCTGTCAACGCGGTGTCATGACGTGGGACGAGCGAGGGCGCGGCGCCGCGCGCGCTGCCGCCGGCTGGCTCAGCCGCCCGAGAGGGCCTGCATCACGTACAGCTCGGAGCGCGGGCCGACCGGGTCGGCGAGCTGCTCGCGGTCGACGATCTGCTGGCCGTCGATGAAGACGACCATATGCTTGCGCAGCGCGCCCTGGTCGTCGAGCACGTAGCCGCGCAGGCGCGGGTTGTCGGCGAACACCTTCGCCAGCACCTCCGCGACCGTCGTCCCCGGCACCTCCACCGTCGGACAATCCACGTGCCGCTTGAGGTTGGGCGTGAACGTCACCTCGGCCATCGGCGCGCGACGGTAGCAGGATCGCGGTAGCGTGGGGACGTGATCGCCGCGTTCGACTGCGTCGTGGCCGCCGACCGGGCCGGAGGGATCGGCAAGGACAACCTCCTGCCGTGGCCGAAGCTGACAGAGGACCTCCGCTTCCTCCGCCAGAAGACGAGCGCGGCGGCGCCGGGCAAGCGCAACGCCGTCATCATGGGCCGCAAGACGTGGGAGTCGGTGCCCGCGAGGTTCCGTCCGCTTCCCGGACGGCTCAACGTCGTGGTCTCGCGCCACGCGCCTGCGCTCGAAGGGGACGCGATCGCGGCGCCGTCGCTCGACGCGGCGCTGGAGGCCGCGGGCGCGCGTGCCGACATCGACGGCCTCTACGTCATCGGCGGCGCCGAGATCTTCCGGCAGGCGTTCGCGCACCCGCGCTGCCGCGACGTCTACCTGACGCGCATCGAGGCGACCTACGACACCGACGCCCACCTGCCGCCGCTCGACGGCTTCGACCTCGCCGAGGTGCTCGCGGCGCACCACGACGCCGGCGTCGACTACCGGATGGAGCGCTGGCGCCGGCGCGGCTGGACCGCCTGACCGGCGGCTCTGGCCGATCGCGATCACGCCAGGCCGTCGTCGGCGCGTGGCGTCCGCGCGCGGATCACCTACGCGGATCGCTGATCCGGCGCCGCGTCGTGCTCTATCATCGCCGTGCGGGGACCGCGCACGCGCGCAGCCGCAGAGGAGCAGCGATGAACGAGCCCGGAGCGATGCCCAACCGTGTCGGTGAGTCGGTCCTGATGGTGCCGCGACGGACGTCGCGCCGATGCGGGTGGTCGCGACGCTGGCGCCGCCCGGACCGCTCGTGAAGGCGACCATGGCGCCTGCCTGCCCGCAGTGTTCCGCCCCGACCGAGCTCAACCAGGAGCATGACCGCTGGTACTGCGCGAAGTGCCGCGCCTACCTGTGACCCACACGCCCTCGAGCGAGGCGTATGCTCGCACCTGCGGAGGATGGGCCGAGGTGGCCCGTGCCTGTCGAGCAGCGAGGAGGTCTCCTGACGTGACCAGATCGCGAACGATCGTCGCCTCGTTGCTCGCGGTGCCCGCGTCGGTGCTCGTGCTCGGGCTCGCGTTCGCCCTCGGCGCCTGCGGGCCGGCGGGGGGCGGCGGCGATGATGATGACGACGACGATGGCGGCGCCTGCAGCGCGGGCCAGACGCAATGCGCGGGCAGCCAGTTCCAGACGTGCGTCGATGGCCAGTTCACGACGACGGAGAGCTGCACCGGCACCTGCGATCCGGATCGCGGGTGCGCGAGCTGCACGCCGGGGATGGACACGTGCAACGGCAACGACGTCGTCGCGTGCAACCCGGACGGCAGCCTCGGCGCCATCATCCAGAGCTGCGGCGAGGGCGCCGAGTGCGACAGCGGCACGTGCGTGCGGACCTGCTCCGCCGATGGCGTCGACCTCATCTACGTCGCTGACCTGAACTTCCGGCTGCTGTCGTTCGATCCGCGGCTCGTCGGCACCGGCGACCCGTTCCACGTCATCGGCCCGCTGTCGTGCTCGGCGGGGACCGCCACGCCGTTCTCGATGGCCGTCGACCGCGACGCGCAGGCGTGGGTGCTCTACTCGGACGGCGAGATCTTCGAGGTCTCGACGCAGAACGCGGCCTGCGCGTCGACGACCTTCGTGCCGAACCAGAGCGCCGGCGGCCGGAGCTGGAACGTGTTCGCGATGGGCTTCGTCACCGACATGACCGGCGGCGACACGGAGAAGCTGTGGATCGGCGGCGGCAACACCGACGTGCAGATGCCCGGCGACCTCGGCTACCTCGCGCCGCCGACCTCGTTCGACATCCAGCGGGTCGGCCCGATGATCACGACGTCCGAGTACAACCCGGAGCTGACCGGCCTCGGCGACGCGACCCTGTGGGGCTTCTACCCCGGCATCAGCCACGCGTTCGTCCAGCAGATCGACAAGACGACCGGCGGCGGCCTCGGCCCCGAGCGCACCATCCCCGGCGGCCTCGGCGCGTCGGTCGCCGCGTGGGCGTTCGCGCAGTGGGGCGGCAAGTTCTACCTGTTCGTGACGACGACCGACGGCCTGACCCAGAACTCGTCGGTGCGGACGATCGATCGCACGACCGGCCAGTACCAGATCGTCGCCCAGAACCTGCCGTACATCATCGTCGGCGCCGGGGTGTCGACCTGCGCGCCGATCACGATCGGCCGCCGGCTGCCGTGGGAGGCGCTGCCCGCCAACCGGCTGCCGCTCGACGGCGCGTCCTGGCGCTGACAGGGTTGGCCAGAATTCGTCCTGGCGTGTGTTGCGTCGATCCAACCGATCGCCTTCGCACGCGCTGACCCGCGCTGACCCGCCGCGTTCCTCGTTGTGGCCGACGCCGTGAGCGTCCGAGCGAGCTCGGCGCGGGGCTGCGCTGGGCCCGATCGATCGACGAGAGGGTGGCATCCTGGCCCACCCTCCGAGCACCGGCGCCGCGAAGGCCGCACCGGCGGGCGCGGGCGCGATAGGCTGGGCGCGTGCTGGGCCAGACGCTGGGTGCCTACCGGATCGAGAAGGAGCTGGGCCGCGGCGGCATGGGCGCGGTCTACACCGCGGTCCACACGCTGCTCGGCCGGCGCGCCGCGGTGAAGGTGCTGCTCTCCGACCTGTCGAGGAACCAGGAGCAGGTGCAGCGGTTCTTCAACGAGGCGCGCGCCGCGACGGCCATCAAGCACCCGAGCATCGTCGAGATCTACGACTTCGGCTGGGCGCCCGACGGCTCGGCGTACATCGTGATGGAGCTGATGGAGGGCGAGCCGCTGTCGGCGCGGCTCCGTCGCCACGGGCGGCTGCCGGTGCCGATCGCGCTGACGATCGCGCGGCAGGTCGCCAACGCGCTCCACGCCGCGCACCGCGCCGGCATCATCCACCGCGACCTCAAGCCGGACAACGTCTTCCTCGTCGCCGACGTCGAGGTGGCCGGCGGCGAGCGGGTGAAGCTGCTCGACTTCGGCATCGCGAAGCTGGCCGGCGAGGGCCAGGTCTCGCAGACGAGCACCGGCGCGATCATGGGCACGCCGCTCTACATGTCGCCGGAGCAGTGCGAGGGCGCGCGGCTCGTCGATCCGCGCAGCGACCTGTACTCGCTCGGCTGCATGCTGTTCCAGATGATCGCCGGCCAGGTGCCGTTCACCAGCGAGGGCGTCGGCGGCCTGATCGGCATGCACCTGTTCATGCCGGCGCCGGCGCTGCGCACGATGGCGCCCGACGCGCCGCCCGAGGTCGAGGCGCTGGTCGCGCGGCTCCTGGCGAAGCGGCCCGACGAGCGGTTCCAGTCGGCCGAGGAGCTGGCGGGCGCGCTCGGCCGGCTCGGGGCCGCGAGCGGGGCGATGATGGCGGCGGCGCCGATGCCGTCGTATCCGGGCATGGCGCCGCCGGCGGGCGCGGCGCCGTCGTGGCCGGGGGCGATGCCGGGAGTCTCGACGACGCTGTCGTCGGCGGCCGGGGCGCATCCGGGGACGATGCCGGCGCCGGCGCGATCGCGGCGCGGGCTGTGGCTCGGCCTCGGCGGCGTGGCGGCGGCCGGCGCGGCCGTCACGATCGCGCTGGTCGCCGGAAGCGGAGGAGGAG
>DASZXE010000340.1:0-4469 GCA_035546475.1 Kofleriaceae bacterium | reverse complement strand
GGCGCGGGCGCCGCGGCCGGCGGCTCGCTCACCATCGGCACCGGGGCCGGCGCCGGCGGCGGCGCGACGATCGCCGGGGCCGGCGGCGCGGACGCCTCGCGCGGCGGCAGCTCCGGCTCGGGCCGCGGGGCGGCGGTGAGCGCGGTCTCCTCCAGCTCCTTCGCGTACTCCTTGCGGAAGAGCTGGCGGACGAGCTGGCGCAGCTCCTTCGGATCGAACCGGTAGCTCGCGATCAGCGAGTCGAGGTCGGCCTGCAGCGCCGCCGCCGACTGGTAGCGGTCGGCGACGTCGCGGGCGAGCGCCTTCAGCACCACCGCGTCGAGCTCGGGCGTCACCCGCCGGTTGAACGTCGACGGCGGCGGCGCCTCCGCCTTGCGCACCTTCTCCATCAGCGCGAACTCGGTGTCGCCGCGGAACAGCTTCTCGGTGGTGAGCATCTCGTGGAGGATGATCCCCGTCGAGAAGACGTCGGTGCGCGCGTCGAGCGGCATGCCGCGGATCTGCTCCGGCGACATGTAGCTGAACTTGCCCTTCAGCACGCCGATCTCCGACGTGAACTTCATCAGCGCCTGGGCGATGCCGAAGTCGAGCAGCTTGACGTCGCCGTCGTACGACAGCCGGATGTTCGACGGCGACACGTCGCGGTTGACGATGTTGAGCGGCCGGCCCTCGGCGTCGGTCAGCGTGTGGGCGACGTGCAGCCCCTCGGCGATCCGCGCGGCGATGTAGACCGCGTGCGGCACCGGCAGCCGCGCCTGGGTCTCCTGGCAGCGGCGGAGGACCTGCGTCAGATCGCGGCCGCCGATGTACTCCATCGCGATGTAGTGGCGGCCGTCGACCTCGCCGACCTCGGTCGTCTCGACGATGCAGCGGTTGCGGAGCAGCAGCGCGAGCTGGCCCTCGCGGTGGAACATGTCGACGAAGCGCGCCTCGCGGGCGAGCTGCGGCCTCATGACCTTGATCGCGAGCAGCCGGCCGGCGGCGTCGTCGCGGCGGCGGGCCCGGTAGACCTCCGCCATGCCGCCGCGGGCGATCAGGCCGAACAGCGTGTAGTCGCCGAACGGCACCGGATCGTTCGGCGCACCTCCCACCAGCTTGTCGTTCGGCCGCTCGGTCACCGGCGGCCAATGTAGCACTGGCGCACTCGCACTGCGTAGTTCACCACTCGACGACGACGCGCTCCCCCGGCGTGATCCGGACCGTGCGCTCGACCACGCGGGTGCCGCCGTCGTCCTTCAGCACCATCTTGAGCGGGCGGCCGACGTCGCCGACGACGACGCCGACCTCCGGCGACGACACGCCGAGGTCGAGCATGACGCCCGGCATGTTCGGGTTCTCGATCGCGATGCGGCCGAGCGGCGACACCAGCTTGTTGACGACGATCGCCCAGTCGAAGCGGATCGCCGCCGAGCCGCCCGGCGCGATCGTCGCGTAGTCGAAGATCGCGATCTCGTAGCGGCGCGACAGGCACATCGCCTTGTACGAGCCGGGCGCGACCGACAGCCGCGTCTGCGGCAGCGCGACCGGCAGCCGCTGGCGGTTGAGCCAGACCTCTTCGCACGGCAGGCTCGACGTGATCGACAGGGTCGCGAGCGCGTCCTTCGTCTTCGCCAGCTCGGCGCGCACGGCGTCGGCGTTCTTGCCGAACGGCATCCGCAGCAGGTAGGCCTGGTAGAAGGCCTGCTTGGGGCCGGCGGCGCCGAGGCGATCGTAGGTGGCGCCGAGCTCGCGGAGGAAGCCGGGCAGCTCGGGCGCGAGCGCGTAGCCGAGGTGGTAGTAGACGAGCGCGTCGCCCCACTGCTTGCGGGCGAACGCGGCGCGGCCGAGCTTGAACGCGGTGCGCGCGAGCGGGACCTGCGACGGCAGCGCGAGCGGGCGGACGTCGACCCTCGGGCCGGCGGTCAGCCGCTGGAGCAGGGCCTGGGCGGCGGCGACGTCGGTGGCGTCGGTGCAGGCGGGGGCGTAGCGGGTGAGGACGCGCACCGCCTCGTCGGTCTGGCCGGCGTCGATGAGCAGGCGGGCGAGCTGTTGCGCCTCGGGCGAGGCGGGGCCGCGGGCGAGCGCGAGCGCCTGGTAGAGGACGATGGCGCGCGGGCGATCGCCGGCCGCGAGCGCCGCCTTCGCCGGCTTGACCAGGAAGGCCGACAGCGCGGCGCGCGGCGTGACGGTGGTGACCTGGTCGACGAGCTCGGTGCCGTCGGTGGGGCCGTCGTCGGCGCGGGCCGCGGGCGGGGCGGTCGCGGCGGCGAGCGCGGCGGCGAGCGCGGCCGCCGTCACCGCTGCGATCGCGCGAGCCCGCATGCGCGAGAGGCTAGCACGCGCCTGCGGGCGGCCCGAGTTCCTGGCGCGGCGCGGGCGAACGTCGTGGTAGCCTCGACGGGAGTCGCGCGCGCGGCTCGCTCCGATGCGTGCCGTCGTCCTCGAACGCAACCGGGTGGTCGGCCGGCGGATCGCCCGCCACGTCGCCGCCGTCGGCGGCAGCGCGCTGGTGATCGAGGATCCGGCGCAGCTCGCGGCGACGGTCGCGTCGGCGGCGTCAGGGGCGCCGGGGGCCGACGCGACGCTGGTGTGCGCCGATGTGTTCGATGGTGACGTGGTGGCGGCGCTGCTCGCCCACCGGCCGCACCTGCGCGCCGTGCTGTGGACCGCGGAGCCGCTGCGGCGCTCGCTGCGCCACCTGGCGGAATGTCCGGGGATCGGACACGTGCTCGGGCGCAAGGACTTCGAGAGCGTGCCCCGGCCGTGGGAGCTGGGCATGGTGCTGCGGCGCCTGGCGTCCTCGGCGTCCTCGGCGACCGCGTCGTCGGCGTCCCCGGCGTCCCCGGCGTCCTCGGCATCCGGGGCCGCGGCGGCGCCGCCGCTCGCGGCCTTCCTCGACTGGGGCCACGCCGCGTTCGAGGTCGCGGTCACGACCCCCGCCGCGCGCGACGCCGCGGTCGAGCGCGTGCAGGCCGCCGTCGCCGAGCTGCAGGTGCCGCGCCGCGTCGCCGAGATCGCCGGCGAGCTGACGCACGAGCTGCTGATGAACGCGCTCTACGACGCGCCGGTCGACGAGCAGGGCCGCCCGCGGTACGCCCACGATCGCAAGACCGCGATCGAGCTGCCCGCCGCCGACGCCGCGCTCCTCCGCTTCGGCAGCGACGGCACCCGCGTCGCGATCCAGGTCCGCGATCGCTTCGGCGGGCTGCGGCGCCGGCAGGTGCTCGAGGGGCTGGCGCGCGGCCTCGCCGGCGGCGAGCTCGACCGCAGCGGCGGCGGCGCCGGCCTCGGCCTCACCGTCTGCCACCACTCGTCGTCGGCCCTGTTCTTCGACCTCGCGCGCGACCGGTTCACGCAGGTGACCGCCACGCTCGATCTCGACCTCAACCTGCGCGAGCTCAAGGGCCAGGCCCGCTCGCTGCACGTGTGGGAGGCCTGATGCAGCCGGTCGGCACCGCCGCGCCACCCGGGCTCGCGCCCTCGCCGCCCGGGCTGGCGATCGAGCGCTTCACCGACGGTCGGCTCACGTGCCTCAAGCTCGCCGGCACGATCGACGAGAGCTTCGACGGCAAGCGGCTGGCCGGCACCGTCGACGCCGCGACGCTCGTCCTCGACCTCGGCGACATCCGCAAGATCAGCTCGTTCGGCATCCGCGAGTGGGTCGACTTCGTCGGCGCGGTCGGCGCGCGCGGCACCGCCATCTACCTCGTCGAGTGCGCGCCGAAGGTCGTCGACCAGCTCAACATGGTCGGCAACTTCGCCGGCAGCGGCCGCGTCTACAGCTTCTACCTGCCGTACCACTGCGACTACTGCGACCGCGACGACCGCGTGCTGTGGCAGGCGGATCGCGACCACGAGGCGATCCGCGCCGGCAAGCCGCCGCAGCGCGCGTGCGGGCACTGCGGCGAGCTGCAGTACTTCAACGAGGACCCGGTCACCTTCTTCTCGTACCTCGCGGCGCAGGAGCGGTTCGAGCTGCCCGACGACGTCGCGGCGTTCGTCGCGACCCGGCTCGCGTACGGCGTCGGCGACGGCGGCCGCAAGCTGCGGGTCGACAAGCTCGTCGACGGCCGCATCACGCTCCTGCGCCTGCACGGCGACGTCGACGGCAGCTTCCCGCGCGACAAGCTGGCCGAGGGGCTCGAGGGGGTGGTCGTCGTCGACGTCGCGCAGGTCGGCGCGATCGATCCGGCGGGCGCGGCGGCGTGGCGCGGCCTCGTGCAGCAGGCGACGCCGCTCGTCGAGGCGCTCTACCTGGTCGCGGTCGGCCCCGGCTTCCTCGACAAGCTGGCGCGGCCCGAGGACCTCGGCCCGCGCGGCGCGGTGCTGTCGCTCTCGCTGCCGTACGCGTGCGCGGCCTGCCGCACGACGACCGGCCAGCTCCTCGACGTCGACGAGCACCACGCCGCGTTCGTGCTCTCGACCGCGCCGAACCGGCGCTGCGCGACCTGCGGCGGGCCGCTCGCGTGCGCGGCGCCCGAGCAGGTGCT
>DASZXE010000339.1:0-3453 GCA_035546475.1 Kofleriaceae bacterium | reverse complement strand
ACGTTCGCTCTGAGCCAGGATCAAACTCTCCGTAGAAAAGTTCGAACCTGCTCCGTCCCGCCGCTGCCATCGCTGGCCGCTGCGGTCCGTGAATCAGGGTTCTTGCTTGACGTGAACGGTCGACCTCGCGGTCGTCCGTTCGCTTTGCCGCCTCTCCGCTCGGTGCCCGAAGGCGCCGGCGGGGGCTGGCCTGCCGAGGTGCTTGCACCCCGGCAGATAACTCAACGCTTGCTTTCCGCTATTCAGTTTTCAGAGACCGAACCGCCTCGTCGAGAAGGTCTCGCCGAGGGATGCTGCTTGTACAGCAGCGACCTTCCGGCGTCAACCTGGATCGCATTTTTCTTCTGGGGCGGTCGCACGATGTCAGTAACCACGTGTAACAACTTTGGTTTTTCAGGCCACGATCAGTCTCTGGCGAGGGGATCGGATCGCACGGCGGTGGGGCTTCGGCGAGGTGTTTCGGCGCCGCGGGGCCCGTCGGCGCAACGCGAGCGCGGCGAGGCGGGGACGGCGGCGGAAGGGCGTGGCGGAGAACGGCGTGACGGAGGCCTGCGGTGAGGCTGGCGAGAGAGCGTCGCGGAGGGCCGGCGAGAGAGCGCGTCGCGGAGAGAGCGCGACGGAGGGCCGGCGAGAGAGCGTCGCGGAGAGCGCGCGACGGAGGGCCGGCGAGAGAGCGTCGCGGAGAGCGCGCGACGGAGGCCTGCGAGAGAGCGTCGCGGAGGGAGCGTGGCGGAGGGCGTCGCGGAGAGAGCGTGGCGGAGGCGGTCGCGGAGAGAGCGTCGCGAAGAGAGCGTGGCGGAGGGACTGCGGAGTGAGCGTCGCGGAGGGCCTGCGGAGAAGGGCGTGGCGGAGAGGGGCGTGGCGGCTGGCGGAGGGCCTGGCGGAGAGGGCGTGGCGAGAGGGCGGCGGAGAGGGCGCGGCGGGGAGCGGCGGGTGGGGGGCGGCGATGTCCTGGCGCGGGGAGCGTGGGCGCGGGGAGCGCCGAAGGGCCCGCAGAAGCGCCGTGATCTTCATGGCTTGTGAGGGCCGATCCCGCGGCGCGGTTCTGATACGCTGCGCGGCGATGCTCGAGCGGATCGGCAACTGCCGGATCGTCGAGGAGGTCGCCTCCGGCGGCATGGCGGTCGTCTACCGGGCGGTGCAGGACCCGCTCGGGCGCACGGTCGCCATCAAGGCGCTCAAGACGGCCGCCGCCAGCGAGGAGCACGTCGCCACCCGCTTCGAGCGAGAGGCGCGCAGCCTGGCGAACCTCCAGCACGAGAACATCATCAGCGTCTACGACTTCCATCGCGAGCAGGGCGCGCTGTTCATCGTGATGGAGTACGTCGCCGGCATCGACCTGTACGACCTGCTCGATCGCTGCGGGCGGCTGCCGTTCGATGTCGCCGCGATCGTCGCGCTGCAGGTCGCGCGCGCGCTCGACTACATCCACTTCCGCGGGATCGTCCACCGCGACATCAAGCCGGCGAACGTCATGATGGCGCGGCAGGGCGGCGTGAAGCTGATGGACTTCGGCATCGCGCGCGACAAGAGCTTCGAGGACCTGACCGAGGTCGGGACCGGGATCGGCACGCCCTCGTACATGTCGCCGGAGCAGATCCTCGGCGACAAGCTCGACGCGCGCAGCGACCTGTTCTCGCTCGGGATCGTGCTCTACCAGATGGTCACCGGCGGCAAGCCGTTCGTCGAGGACGAGGAGCGGTCGGTGATGCACAAGATCCGGCTCGAGCGGCACGCGCGCGTGCGCAAGCTCAACCCGGACGTGCCGCGCGAGCTCGAGCGGATCATCGACCGCTGCCTCGAGAAGCAGCCGCGCGACCGCTGGCGTTCGGCGCAGCACCTGGTGATGGCGCTCGAGCGGTTCCTCGCGCGGTACGTCGACATGAACTACCACGCGCGACTCGTGATGTTCCTGCGCAACCAGGGCGTCATCACGCAGCTCGAGGCCGACGAGTACGTGAGCCCGCAGGCGGGCGCGGCGGGTGCCTTGCAGCCGAACATCGCGGCGGTGACGGTGACGCGGCGGGCGCTGACGGTGCACGCGGTGGCGCTCGGCGTCGTGATGCTGATGCTCGGGCTCATCCACGTGGCGCCGCTCGGCGCAGCCCCGGTCGCGGCACCGGCGCCGGCGCCGGCGGTGCGTTACGGCCACCTGCGGGTGACGGCGTATCCGTGGGCGGTCGTCACCGTCGACGGGCGCGAGCTGGGCGCGACGCCGCTCGCGGATCCGTTGCGGCTCACCGAGGGGCGGCACACGATCCACCTCGTGCACCCGTGGTACCAGCCGATCGACGAGGTCGTCGACGTGACGGCGGGGCCGCCCGACAAGCCGAAGGTGCTGACGGTCGACTTCGAGGCGCGCGGGACGCTGGCGCCCGGGCGGCAGCGGCCGGGAGGCGCGCCATGACCGGGCTGGCCGAGCCGCCTCTCGCGGCGAGGCGCGACGATCCAGGCGATCGAGCTCGCGCGCACGCGTGGGCCGGAAACGTGATGCCGGCGAACCCGGTGAGGCGCGCGCGGGCGGCGGTGGTCGTGTTGCTGGCGCTGGTGGCGCTCGTCGCGGGCGCGCGGCGGGCGCGCGCGGACCGCGACTACATCGTGCACACGGTGCAGGCCGGCGATTCGCTGGAGCTGCTCGCGGCCGAGTACTACGGCGACCGGCACCACGCGATCTTCATCATGGTCGCGAACCACATGGACCACCCGCGGCCGCTGCGGCCCGGGGAGAAGCTGCGGGTGCCGGTGACGCGCGAGGTGACGGCCGCGGTCGGCGACACGTTCGAGGGGCTCGCGCAGGCGTACCTCGGCGACAAGCGGCGGGCCGAGTTCCTGGCCGAGTTCAACGGGATGACCGTCGACGACGGGCTGCCGGCGGGGACGGTGCTGACGGTGCCGTTCCATGTCGTGCACACGGCGGCGGGCAACGAGACGCTCGACGCGATCGCGGCGGCGTACTTCGGCGACAGCAAGAACGCGGGGCTGTTGAAGCGTTACAACTTCCTCGACCACGACGTGCTCGCGCCGAAGGAGACGATCGTCATCCCGATCCGCCACGTGAAGGTGCGCGAGTCGGCGCTGCCGCCGGTCGATGCGGAGTCGCGGGCGAGGACGGAGAAGCGGAAGGCGACCGAGGCGGCGGCGGCGGGAGCCTTGCCGCTGGCGAAGGCGGCGTGGCGGGCAGGCGACGCGGCCGAGGTGCGGCGCGGGCTGATCGGGCTCGATCTGGACTTCCTGGCGACGGACCGGGCGGTGGAGATCGGGATGCTGCTCGGCGCGGCGTACGTGGCGCTCGGCGATGATGATTCGGCGCGGGCGGCGTTCCATCGAGCGATCGAGCGGCGGCCGACGGCGGTGATGCAGGCGTACTGGTACTCGCCGCGCGTGCGGGACCTGTGGAAGAAGGCTGGCGGGCAGGTCGAGGCGGATCCGCCGCCGGCGGGGGCGGGGGCGGCG
>DASZXE010000338.1:0-5957 GCA_035546475.1 Kofleriaceae bacterium | reverse complement strand
CCCGCGCCGGCCGCGGCCGGTGGCCTGCGCAGCGTCGCGCGGATCGACAGGGCCAGGGCCGCGCACGCCACCGCCAGCGCGACGTACCCGATCGTTCGCTCACGGCTCATGCCGCCATTGTCATCGATCCGCGCGCGCGTGGGTGGCCCGGCGGCGGAAGCCGTCGAGGTCGACGCGCGGGCACCTGCCCGGCGCGCTCGCCGGCGCGGCCGCGTCCGTGGGAGGCTCGCCGCATGACCCGCTACGTCGCCCTCCTGCGCGGCATCAACGTCGGCGGCAAGAACATCATCAAGATGGCCGCGCTGGCCGCGTGCTTCGAGGCGAACGGCTTCCGCGGCGTCTCGACGTTCATCCAGAGCGGCAACGTGCTCTTCGACGGCGACGGCGCCGCCGCGGCGCTCGCCCGCCGGCTCGAGGCGATGCTCGGCGACGCGTTCGGCTACCGGGCCAGCGTGGTGCTGCGGACGCGCGCGCAGGTCGCGCAGGTGATCGACCGCGCGCCCGCCGGCTTCGGCGACGAGCCGGACCGCTACCGCTACGACGTCTTCTTCCTCAAGGCGCCGCTGACCGCCGCCGACGCGCTCGCGACGGTACCGGTGCGCGAGGGCGTCGACGCGACCCACGCCGGCCCCGGCGTCCTCTACGCGACGCGGCTCATCCGCAAGGCCGCGCAGAGCCGCATCGCGCGCCTGACGGCGATGCCGATCTACCAGCAGATGACGATCCGCAACTGGGCGACGACGACCAGGCTGCACGCGCTCCTGCGCGGCGCCTGACCTCGACGCGGTCGCCGCGCGCGCGTCAGGGGATGCGCTGCAGCCCGCGCAGATCCGGCCCGCCGCGCGCCGGGTGCGCCTTGGTGATCAGCCGCCGCGTCGGCCGCGCGCCCGGCTTCCCGTGGCGGCCCGGATCGAACGCGATCGTGCAGCTCACCTGGGCGTCCTCGTCCTCGCCTAGCTCCATCTGCTGGATCGCGTCGCTCGCGCACGCGCCCGCGGCGGCCGGCGTCCCCTTCGCGGCGACGTCGCCGGGCGCGCCCGCGTCGAGCCGGAAGCTGACCTCGATCGTCCCGCCGCCGAGCCGCGCGTTGCCGGCGAGCGCGTCGCTGTAGCAGTCCTCCATCGCCTGCAGCTTGCGCTCGACCATCTGCCGCACCGGGGCCTCGCGGCCGCCGTCGACGGTGCAGGCGGTGACGTCGGCGTGCGGCGCGAGCGCGCGCATCGCCTGCTCCGGCGTCTCGTAGACATCGCCGGTCGCCGGGTCGGTGCCGGCGCGCATCCGCGTCGGCTGGGCGCCGCCGTCCCAGACCTCGAGGTCGGCGCGCGGCGGCCCTTCGCCCCACGCGGTCTTGCCGGCGGTGCCGTAGCCGATCGCCGTCATCGTCCAGTACGGCTTGCCCTTGCGGACGATCGCGAACGACACGATCCCCGAGCCGAGGACGCGCGTCGACATGCGCGCCGTGATCTCGAGCGTCGGCGTGTGGTAGCGGACCTCGGTGCAGTCGAACGTCGCGTCGCCGAGCGTGCAGGTCGCCGGCGCCTGCGTCAGGTCGGTCGCGATCCACGGCACGTCGTAGAAGAGGTTGCTGTCGGGGCCGCGGCGGACATCGACGGGGAACGAGAGGAACCAGCCCTCCATGCCGGCCTTGCCCTCGAACATCTGCACCTCGGCGACGCCCTTCTTCACCGGGCCGACCCGGATGATCTCGCGCTCGTGCAGCATCTTGCCGTCGAGGAGCGCGTCGCCCTCGAGGATCGTCCAGTCGCCGGGCTTCGCCTTGGCGAAGACGTTGACCGGCAGCACCCACGGCGCCGGATCCTTGAGCGGACCGGCCACGGCCGACGCGGGGATCAGCAGCACGGCGAAGGCTGGGAGGAGCGCTCGCATCGCCCGGCGATCCTACACCTGGCGATGCCGCGGCCGGCGACCGCCGAGGGCCTGCGAGGCCCTCCGAGGGCCACGCCCGCCGGCCCGGGCCGCGCCGGAGGCGAGGGGCCACGCTGACGGCGGCGCGCCGGTCCCCGCCGGTGGCGCGCCGGTCGGGCGCCGGTCGGACGTCGGTCGGGCGTCGGTCGCGCGCCGGTCGGGCGTCGGTGGAACCGTCGGCCGCGCGTCGACCTCCATCGATTTGACAATCATCTAATCGTCAGCTATCGATTCGACATGTCCGAGGACGCAGCAGCAGCCGCCGCCGACCCGATGCCGACCCTCGTCCGCCTCTTCAAGGGGCTGGCCGATCCCACCCGGCTGCGGATGATCGCCGCCATGGTCGATCGCGCGCGCTGCGGCCAGGACCTGGCCGCCGAGGTCGGCGTCTCACCGGCCACCGTCTCGCACCACCTCCGCGTGCTCTCCGAGGCCGGCCTGCTGAGCGAGACCCGCCAGCCGCCGTACGTCTTCTACCAGCTCGACCTCGAGCGGCTGCAGGGCGCAGTCAAGGCGGTGTCGTCGCCGCGCCGCGTGCGCGAGCTGGCGACCTCCGCGCCGGTCGACGCGGAGACGCGCGACGTGCTGCGCTCCTTCTTCGACGGTCCGCGCCTGCGCGCCCTGCCCGTCCAGCGCAAGAAGAAGGACCTCGTGCTCGAGGAGGTCCTGCGCCGCATCCCGCGTCGCCGCGAGTACCGCGAGCCGGAGCTCAACCGCTTCATCGAGGTGATCCACCCCGACTACTGCACGATCCGGCGCGAGTGGGTGATGGGCCGCTACATGGAGCGCGAGGCCGGCGTCTACCGGCTCGCCCCCCGCGGCCGCGACGTCGTCAACGCCTGACCCGGCTCGCCCGCGCACGAACGCGACGCGGCGGACCCGCCGGCCGACGCCCACGCCTCCTCCGATCACATCGGGTCGGGATCGCCGAAGCCGCCGCTCGGGTCACCCGCAGGCGGCCCACCGCCGCCGCGTCCCCGCCCGCCGCGCCCGCGTCCGTGCCCCCGGCCGCCCGGGTGGCGCGCCTGCGGCTGCTGCGTCTCCGGCGTCGCCGCGACGTGGCTCGCGAACAGCGCGCGCACGTCGTCGATCGTCAGGAAGCCGTCGCCGTCGCGATCGTGGCTGGCGAAGTCGCCGAGCATCGTCGCGTCGTCGCCGGTCGCCGCCGCGACCTCCGCCGCGCTGAGGCGGTGATCGCCGTCGCGATCGAGGCGCGTCATCATCGCCTGGGCGTCCGCCTCGTCGGCCGCCGCCTCCTCGTCGGCATCGACGACGCCGTCGTGGTTGCGATCCGCCTCGTCGACCTGGTCCTCGGCGGCGATCGCGCCGACGTCCGGCGTCGCGGGTGCCGGCGCCGCCGCGTGACCGCAGCCCAGGGCCAGCGAGATGATGAACATCGAACTGCTGATGCGCATGACCGTCCTTGCGTCGACGACGGTCATGCCTCACGCCCGGCCCGCCCGCAACCGGAACGTGCCGCGTCAGTATCCGGGCGGCTGCACCGGGTAGGACGGCGCCACGTAGCCCTGGTCATAGCCCTGGTCGTAGCCCTGGTCGTAGGCATCCGGCGCGGCCTCGTAGTGGCCCGCGATCCACTGCCACTCCTGGCCATTCCACTGCCACTGACCCGCGACCCAGACGTAGCCGGGCATCTGATCGTAGTACTCGACGATCGGCGCCGGCCGCACGCGGATGTCGAAGAAGCGGTGGCGGATCACCGGCGCGCGCCAGTGACGGACGACACCGCCGTCGAAGTGGAACGCGCCGCCGCGGACGAAGACGGGGCCGCGCACGACGCGCGGGCCGCGGAAGTCACGGTGGTCGCGGACCTCGCGGCGATCGTGCACGGTGACCTGGCCGTGCCAGCCACCGCCACCGCCGCCGCCGCCATGCCAGCCATGGTCACGGCCGCCGCCGCCGCCACCGCCGCGGTGGTGGTCCGCGCTGGCGACACCCGCCGAGCACAGGAGCGCCGCGAGGACACTGAACGGGATGAGCTTCTTCATGCTCGGTCTCCAGTGCACATGCCGTGCCTCGCCCGCGGCGGAGCGAATCTGCGCCCTTGGCGCGACGGCAGAGAGCCGCTCACACGCGCGACCGTGAGCCCGCGGTCACAGTCCCGACGCTCCGCCACCACACCGCCGCGCCATCCGCGGGCCGGGATTGTGCGCGGCCGGCTCGCGCGTTATGCACGATCGATGATCCTCCGCGGCCTCATCGCAACGTTCCTGTGCCTCACGCCGGCGCTCGCGATCGCCGACGACTGTCCCGGCGACGCCGACGGCGCCGCCGCGAAGAGCTGGTACATCGACGCGCAGCCGCTCACGCTGTACGGCGCGCGCTACGAGAAGTACGGCCTGCCGCGCGTGCTCGGCGCCGGCGACGTCAAGCGCGGCGCGGTGACCGACGGCATCGCGGTGTTCGTGGTGCCCGGCACGCCGTCGCCGCCCGACGTCGTCTACGTGCCGGTCCACGCCGGCTGCGAGTTCCAGCCGTACCAGCTCGCCGGCTATCCCGCGGTGCTCGGCAAGAAGCAGCACTTCAAGCTCGGCCAGACCGTGGTCTACACCGGCCACGCCGGCGATCAGGTGCGCCTGCGCGTGCGCGCGAAGTACGCGACGTTGGTGAAGTACACGCCGCCGCTCGACGACGAGGCGCCGCCGGTCGTCGACGGCAAGGCCGGCAAGGACGTCCTGATCCCGGTGACGTTCACCGACAACGGCGAGCTGCGCATCGAGGTCGCGAGCGTGAAGCCCGCGCCGAAGAATGCGATGTTCGACGTCACGATCGAGGCCGTGAAGCCCGCGAAGTGAGCAGTCGGGCACCGTGACGCCTTCACGGTCCCTGCTCGCTCGAGCTGCCTCGGCGAGGAACTTGGGCCCGCTCTCGACACCAACCCGGCCCGCGCTGCGCTCGGGGCATCAGCGCCGCCGGCGGGGCCGAGGCGTGGTCACTGGGGCCGCGGGCCAGAACAAGAAATGCGGGTGGTCAGCGCGTGCGAAATTCGATCGGTTGGATCGACGGAACGCAGGCCAGGACCTGTTCTGGCCAACCCTGTCAGTCCGCGGGCACGAGCGCGACGGCGAGCTTGCGGGGCGCGATCACGTAGGCGTCGACGGTGCGCCCCTTCGCGCCGATCTCCTCGGTGAGCGCGCGCGCGCAGCCGCTGTAGCGCACGCCGTCGAGGCTGACGAGGTAGATGCCGCGCGACGGCGTGACGAGCGAGCCGCCCACCCGCGCCCGCAGCACCGTCACCGGCGCCTCCGCGAGCTCGGCCGGCAACGGCAGCCGGTAGCGCCGGTAGACGAGGAAGTAGATCGCGAGCGCGAAGGCGATGCCGATCGCCGGCACGATGAAGATCGAGGCGCGGCCGTGCCGGTGGTAGTCGAAGAGGGCCGCACCGACGGAGCCGACCACGACGGTGCCGAGCGACAGCGAGACCGCGAGCCGGCCGGCCCGCTGCATCGCCGCGAGGCGCTCGAGCTGCGCCGGCGACACGCGGCCTCCACGGTTGACCTCGACGTCGGCGGCCGTCAGGCCCTGCGCGGCGAGCGCGCGCTGCACCACCTCGAGAGCAGGGGACGAGTCCTCGGCCATGCCCTCTTGTAACCCGGCCGCGGCTACTGGACGTAGACCTGCGCCGCCGCCGTGCCGGAGCCGTGCGTCGCGCGCAGGACGACCTTGCCCGGACCGCCGACCGGCGCCGGCATCTTCCAGCAGCCGGCGGCCTTGCCGCCGAGCACCGCATCGGGGCCCTGCGTGGCCGATTGCGCGACGACCGCCGGCGGGAACATCGGCGCCGGCTGCGCCGTGATCTGCAGGTCGAGCTGCGTGATGCCGGTGGCGACGCCGACGACCGTGTAGCACGCGCCCGGCTCGAGGTTGATCGGCTGCTCGAGCACCTCCCCCTCGTCGAATCGTGCGCCGAACGGGCCGCCCGACGCGTGCGCGCCGGGCGCCTCCGTGGCGGCGAGCGCCGCGAGCGCGGACGCCGAGGCCTCCGCGGCGCCGGGCGCGATCGGCGAGGCGGT
>DASZXE010000337.1:0-7404 GCA_035546475.1 Kofleriaceae bacterium | reverse complement strand
CGACCGCTTCCAGGTTCGCGGCCTCCGGAAGGCGAGATGCCAGGCCCTCCTGAGCGTCCTGGCCTACAACCTGGCCCGCTGGGAGGCCCTGGCGAACTGAAGCCGGGGCGGCGGGCCAGCCGCACTGGCCCCGGGGGCGAGTGGCGACGCGCGGTCGGCGGGCAGATGAGCCTCGGCTCACCCGAAATTTTCACGAACTCTCAGGCGCGCAGGCCGATGAAGCCCATGTGGACGCCGCCCTCGACGCCGTCGCGGCGGTAGCTGAAGAACCGCTCGGGGTTGCAGCGGGTGCACGGCGGCGCGGCGTCGACGTGCGCGCGCGCGACGCCCGCCTGCGCGAGCGACCAGGCGAGCGCGACGCGCAGATCGATGTGGTCCTTGCGCGGGCCGCGGACGACCAGGCCGGGCGCGTCGCCCATCCGCGCGCGGAACGCGTCGACGACCTCGGGCCCGACCTCGAAGCAGCACGGGCCGATCGACGGCCCGAGCGCGACGCGGACGTCGGCCGCGCGCGCGCCCGCCTCGACCATCCGCTCGACGACGCGCTCGGCGACGCCGGCGACCGTGCCGCGCCAGCCGGCGTGGGCCGCGCCGCAGACGCGCGCGACCGGATCGGCGAACAGGATCGGCACGCAGTCGGCGGCGAACGCGCCGAGCACCGGGCCCGGGCGGTCGCAGACCAGGCCGTCGAACTCGGGCGGCTCGGGCCACGGCTCGCCGACCCGCCAGACGCGCGTGCCGTGGACGTGCTTGGTGACCTGGAGCTGCTCGGGATCGTAGCCGGCCGCCGCGGCGACCCGCCGGCGGTTCTCGGCGACCTTGGCCTGGTCGTCGCCCCACCGGTAGCCGAGGTTGAGCGAGGCGCGCGGCCCCTCCGACACGCCGCCGGTCCGCTCGGGGAAGCCGTGGACGAAGCCGCCCGGGCCGTCGGGGATGAGCGGCGAACGGAGGATGCGGAGCTCGTCGGTCGGGTTGCTGGCGGAAGGCGAGGACATGGGCGGGCGACTCGGCAGGTGATCGGGAGGCGGCAGGTGCGGGACGCTCAGGGGTGCGTGGAGAGGAAGTGCTCCGCCTCGAGCGCGGCGGCGCAGCCGGAGCCGGCGGCGGTGATCGCCTGGCGGTACTTCTTGTCCTGGACGTCGCCGGCGGCGAACACGCCGGGGACGCTGGTCTCGGTGGTGCCGGGGGTGGTGACGACGTAGCCCTGATCGTCGAGCGCGAGCTGGCCGCCGAGGAAGTCGGTGTTCGGCTTGTGGCCGATCGCGAAGAACAGGCCGGCGGCGGCGAAGTCGCGCTCGTTGCCGCTCTTGAGGTCGCGGGCGCGCACGTTCTCGACGACGTGGCCGCCCTCGACGGCGACGACCTGGTGCGAGTAGAGGAGCTCGATCTTCGGGTTGGCGCGGGCGCGCTCCTGCATGATCTTCGACGCGCGCAGCTCGTCGCGGCGGTGGACGATGTAGACGCGCGACGCGAACTTGCTGAGGAAGCCGGCCTCCTCCATCGCGGAGTCGCCACCGCCGACGACGAACAGCGGCTTGTTGCGGAACATCGGCAAGGCGCCGTCGCAGACCGCGCACGCCGACACGCCGCGCTGCCACAGCTCGCCCTCGCGGGTGCCGGGGATGTCGTCCTTCTTGGCGGTGGCGCCGGTGGCGATGATGAGCGCGCGCGCGGCGCCCTCGCGCTCGTCGGAGGCGTAGCGGAACGGGCGGCGCGACAGGTCGACCTTCGTGATCGTCTCGGTGTGGATGACGGTGCCGAAGCGCGCCGACTGCGCGCGGAAGCGGTCGCACAGCTCGGGGCCGCTGATGCCATCGGGGAAGCCGGGAAAGTTCTCGACGTCGGTGGTCGTGGTGAGCTGACCGCCGGCGGCGATGCCGGCGGCCATGAAGCCCTCGAACAGGACCGGGGCGAGGTTGGCGCGGGCGGCGTAGATGGCGGCGGTGTGGGCGGCGGGGCCGCTCCCGATGATCACGACGTGGTCGACCATGGCCGGCCAGCATACTCCGGGAACGCGGCGGAACCGGTACCATCGGCGCATGGACCGCGATCGCCCCCGAACCGCCCTCGCCATGCTGGACTCGACCCACCGGCGCCACGACGAGCGGCTCGAGCAGCTCCACGGCGCGGCGGAGCGGCTGGCGGCCGGCACCGGCCGCATCGTCGAGGTCGACGAGGCGACCGACGCGCTCGCGTTCTTCGCGCGGTCGATGGTGAGCCACTTCGCCGACGAGGACGAGCTCGTGTTCCCCGCGCTCGCGAAGCAGTGCCCCGACAAGGCCGACGCGCTGGCGGCGCTCGGGCGCGAGCACCCGGGGCTCCTCGCGCAGCACGGCGAGCTGCGGGCGATGGCGGCGGCGTGGGAGGACAGCGTGCCGGACGGCGGCGCGGCGGCGGCGTTCCTCGCGAAGGCGATGGCGCTGATCGAGGGCTATCGCGCGCACGCGGCGCGCGAGGACGCGCTGCTCGCGGGCGTCGAGCTCGACGACCCGGACGGCGCCATCCTCGGGGCGATGGAGGCGCGGCGCGGCGGAGGCGGTGGCAGGGGCCGCGGGGGCGGCGGCGGTGGTGGTGGCGGCGGTGGTGGCGGCGGCCGGGGCTGATCAGTCCTCGGCGTCCTCGGCCTTCTCGTCGGCCTTCGCGGCCTTGGCGTCGGCCTTCGCGGCCTTCTGGTCGGCCTTCGCGCCCTTCTCGGCCTTGTCGGCCTTCCTGTCCTTCGGCGCGCTGCGCGCCTCCTCCTCCAGCTCGCGCTGCACCTCCGCCGGCGGCGGCGTCCCCTTCAGCTTCGCCTTCGCCAGCGCCTCCAGCGACGCCAGCCGCCCGCCGGGCCGTCCGCCCAGCTCGTCGATCCGCAGCGCCGGCGCGCCCGTCTTCCACAGCCGCACCGCCACGTACGCCGCCCCGGCGAACGCCGCGATCGAGCACCACTGCGCGAACGTGAAGCCCGCGTAACGCGGGTCCGACGTGTTCAGCCGGTAGTACTCGAGGAAGAACCGCACCGGCGCGTAGAGCAGCGCGACCAGCACCGCGATGATCCCCGCCGGGTAGCGCCGCTTGCCGAACGCGAGCGGCAGCACGATCGCCCACACGAACAGCAGGTACGCCAGCTCGTACATCGCGACGTTGTGCGCGCGGATGACGCTGCCGGCGCCCGGGAACTCGCTGATCAGGTGGCGCGCCTCGATCTCGCGGCGCGGGTAGTCGATGCCGAGGCTCGACGTCGTCGCGCGGCCGATGTGGTCGTGGACGATCGTGCAGCCGATGCGGCCGATCGTGAACGCGACCAGCAGCCCGACGATCGACGAGTCCGCCATCAGCCGGGGCGTCAGCCGCTTCCACCAGACGAAGAAGACGTAGCCGAGCGCGCCGCCGATGAACCCGCCGTACGACGAGATGCCGTCCCACACCTTCAGGATCAGCAGCGGGTCATCGCTCAGCCGGTCGTGCTCGTAGACGAACGCGTCGAACAGGTGGGCGCCCGCGAAGCCGGCGACGATGAGCCACATCGTGAGCCCGCGGATGTCGTCCTCCTCGACGCCGAACCGCAGCATGTAGCGGCGCATGACCTCCGCGCCGATCAGCACGCCCGATGCCACCAGGATGCCGAACGGCTGGAGCGGCAGCGGCCCCAGGTTCAGCGTGTGGAGCGTGAAGAACGGCAGCGCGTGGCCGTGACCACCGGCGACGACTGCCGCGCTCAGCGCGGCCAGGAGAGGAGCGAGCACGGCGCCAGCCTACACCAGGCTCGCGCCCCGCGCCGCGCCCCCGGGAGCGTGCGGTAGCCTCCAGCATGACCGACCCCCGGAGCAGCCTGTTCACCGGCCGCAGTGACCCTTCGCTGTTCGAACGCTTCTCCTCGATCGTCACCCGGGCGACCGGCACCCCGGCGGCGTTCATGCTGGCCTTCGCGGTGATCGTCGCCTGGGGCATCACCGGGCCGATCTTCCACTACTCGGACACCTGGCAGCTCGTCATCAACACCGGCACGACGATCGTGACGTTCCTCATGGTCTTCGTCATCCAGCAGTCGCAGAACAAGGACACCGTCGCGATCCAGCTCAAGCTCAACGAGCTGATCGCCGCCGCCAAGGGCGCCTCGAACCGGCTCATCGACATCGAGGAGCTGAGCGACCAAGAGCTCGAGCACATCAAGGCCTTCTACGTGAAGCTGGCGGCGCGCGCGAAGCTCGAGTCGGACATCACCCAGACGCACTCGCTCGCCGAGGATGACGACGACAAGCTGCCGGCGTCGCCCGGCAAGCCGTGACGCCGAGGCTGGGGGCGCGCCGCCTTGACCCCCGCGCCGCGCGGTTGCTACGGTCGCCGCCTCCCGCGGAGGCCGCATGCCCGAGATCCTCGTCGGTGGTCACGTCATCGCCCGTCAGCTCAAGGCCGAGGGCACGAGCTGCATCTTCACGCTGTGCGGCGGCCACATCGCGCCGATCTACGACGGCTGCCTGCGCGAGGGGATCGACATCATCGACACCCGCCACGAGCAGGCCGCGGTCCACGCCGCCGACGGCTGGTCGCGCCTGACCCGCGGCTGCGGCGTCGCGGTCATCACCGCCGGCCCCGGCGTCACCGACGGCGTCACCGGCGTCGCCAACGCCTACCAGGCGTCGATCCCGCTGCTCGTGCTGGGCGGCGCCGCCGAGCTGCGCTTCATCGGCAAGGGCGCCTTGCAGGAGATGCAGCAGACGTCGTTGCTCGCGCCGATCACGAAGGCGTCGTTCACCGCGAGCGACCCGAAGCGGCTGGCCGAGTACATCCGCACCGGCTTCCGCATCGCGACGTCCGGCGTGCCGGGGCCGGTCTTCATCGAGCTGCCGTTCGACGTGCTGACCGCGCAGGTGAGCGATCCGCAGTTCCCGGCGCCGCCGCGGCCGTGGCCGGCGCAGCCCGGCGATCCGGCGGCGATCGAGCAGGCGGCGGCGCTGCTGGCGGCGGCCGAGCGGCCGATGCTGTTCGCCGGCTCGCAGGTCTACTGGGACGGCGCGTCGCTCGAGCTGGTCGCGCTCGCCGAGCGGGCCGGCGTCCCGGTCTTCACCAACGCGATGGGCCGCGGCTGCATCGACAGCCGGCACCCGCTGGCGTTCTCGCAGGCGCGCAAGCAGGCGTTCCGCGGGACCGACCTCGCGATCGTCGTCGGCACGCCGCTCGACTTCCGGGTCGGCTACGGCGCCGGCATCAACGCCAAGGCGCGGCTCGTGCAGATCGATCGCGACCCGACCAAGCTCGGCCAGAACCGCGACGCGGAGGTCGGGCTGCTCGGCGACGCCCGCAGCATCCTCGGCCAGCTCGCGGCGGCGGCGAGCGCGGGCGGCGAGCGCACGAAGGTGTGGGTCGACGAGCTGCGCGCCGCCGAGACCAAGGCGCACGACAAGCTGCAGACGTACGCGCAGAGCGACGCGCGGCCGATCAACCACTACCGGCTGGCGCGCGCGATCGCCGAGGCGATCGACGACGACACCATCGTCATCGGCGACGGCGGCGACTGCGTGGCGCTCGGCGCCAAGCTGCTGCACCGCAACAAGCCGGGGACGTGGATGGACCCGGGGCCGCTCGGCTGCCTCGGCATCGGCGCGCCGTTCGCGATCGCGGCGAAGAAGCTGCACCCGGCGGCGAAGGTGCTGGTGCTGTCGGGCGACGGCAGCTTCGGGCTCAACGGCTTCGACTTCGAGACCTGCGTGCGGTGGAACCTGCCGGTCTGCGTGGTGGTGGCGAACGACGCGGCGTGGGGGCAGATCCGGGGGCCGCAGGTGATGATCTTCGGCGCCGCGCGGTCGCCGGCCACCAAGCTGGCGCCGACGCGCTACGATCAGGTGGTGAGCGCGTTCGGCGGCAAGGGCTATCACGTCGAGGATCCGGCGGAGCTGACCGCGACGATCAAGGCGGCGCTCGCCGAGCCGACGGTGACGTGCATCAACGTGCCGGTCGATCCCGACTTCGTCGTGAAGAGCGGCGCGGCGAAGCTGACGGTGTGACGATGGTCTGGCAGCCGTTCGCGATCGCGGTGGCCTTCGGGCTGGTGGTCTCGGCCGGCCTCTACTTCATCCTCCTGTGGCCGCAGGTCGAGCCGGACGACGAGGCGCTGGACGCCGCCGAGGCCGCCGCCGCCGAGGACGCCGGGGACGCCGAAGAGCCCGCCGTCGAGGAGCCCGCCGTCGAGGAGCCCGCCGGCGAGGAGCCCGCCTCGTCGACCGACGAGCCTCCGCCCACCGGCCCCGACGTCACCGGATCCTGACGCCGGCGTCAGGCCGCGCCGGCGGGCGAGCGGGCGGTCAGCGGTGCCAGCGGGGGTTGAGGACGACGACCTCGAGCTCGCGGGTGCCGTAGCAGCGGGGGTCGGGGCGGCCGATGCGGACGTCGCGCGCCTGCGCCTCGATCTCGCGCCGGCTGCTCGCGTGGCCGACGACGCGGCCGCGGCGGATGTCGAACGCGTTGCGGCGGCCCCACTCGACGTCGACCAGGCAGACCCAGTGGTCGCCGAAGCGCGCGCGGATCTCCTCCCAGGTCATCAGCTCGGTGACCGGGGACTCCGGCGCGATCGCAGCCTGCATCCCGCGATGGTGATCGCCCCGCCCCGCCTGTCAACTTTTCGGCCACGGCGTGGCGCCGGAGGCGAGGAGAGGCGCGGAGAGGCGCGGAGAGGCGCGGAGAGGCGAGGAGGACGGCGGTGGCTCTCTCTGCTACGGGGCGACGCCGGCGGCGCGGAGGAAGGCGGTGATGGCCTCCCAGGTGACGGCGTGGCGCATGGCGGTCGTCGAGTCCCAGGAGTTGTGCAGCGCGACGATGGCGCCGGCGCGATCGAACAGCGGCGAGCCGGAGTGGCCCCAGTAGGTCCAGGCGTCGTGCTTCGTGCGGCCGAGGTGCTGCTCGCCCGTGCGGGCGCCGTCGCGGAAGCCGCGGATGTGGCCGACCGACACGGTCCACGGCTGGTAGCCGGTCGGCGCGCCGTCGGGCGTGCGGGTGCCGGGCTGGCCGATCACGACGACGTCGTCGCCGATGCGAGGCGGCGCGGCGGCGAGGCGCGCGACCGGGAGATCGTGCGCGCCCTTCAGGCTGACGAGGGCGAGGTCGTGCTCGCCGTCGTAGGCGGTCGCGACGCCGGGGTAGTCGGTGCCGTCCGGAAAGCGGACGGTCAGCTCGGTGCCGACCGCGTCGACGACGTGGCCGGCGGTGAGGACCAGGCCGTCGGGCGACAGGTTCACGCCGGAGCCGCCGCCGAGCTTGACGGTCGCCGGCTGCACCGCGCGGATCGCGGCGCGCCAGGCGGGGTCGGAGATCTCGGCGTCGACGTTGGCGAGGTACGGGTTCGCGCGCGGCGCCGCGGCGGCAGCCGGGGCCGAGCGCGGCGCGGCCGCAGCGGACCTGGCCGCGGCAGGCGCCGCCAGCGCGCGGTCG
>DASZXE010000336.1:0-3848 GCA_035546475.1 Kofleriaceae bacterium | reverse complement strand
GCGGCGACGTTCGCCAAGCCGTTCGGCGGCTACTCGTGGCTCGGACCGAGCCTGATCACGCCGGCGCTGATGATCGCCTACATCTGGATCTGGGCGGGCTTCGCGATGGTCGTGATCGCCGCGGGCCTGTCCGCGATGCCTCGGGACGTCCTCGAGGCGGCGCGCACGGACGGCGCCACCGAGTGGCAGACGTTCCGCCGCGTGACGGTCCCGCTGCTCGCCCCGGTGCTGAGCGTGGTGTTCGTCACGATGATCATCAACGTCCTCAAGGTCTTCGACATCGTCTATGCGCTCGCGCCCGAGTCGACCCAGCAGAACGCGAACGTGATCGCGCTCGCGATGTACTACACGGCCTTCCAGGGCGGCGGGAACTTCGGCGTCGGCTCCGCGATCGCCGTGTTCCTGTTCCTGCTCGTGATCCCCGTGCTCCTGTTGAACATCCGGCGCTTCAAGAGGGAGGTCTGATGGCCGCGACCGCAGCCGAGTCGATCGTCGTCCCGTCGCCGCGCGACTCGGCGGCCGCGCGCATCCTCCGCCTCGCGGCGAAGGCGCCGGTGCACATCCTGCTGATGGTGATCGGCGCGCTCTGGCTCGTGCCGACCGTCGGCCTCTTCATCACGTCGATCCTGCCGGCCTCGGAGCTCGCGTCGAAGGGCTGGTGGCAGATCTTCGCGCACCCCAGCCTCGCGACCTGGTCGAACTACCACCAGCTCTTCCAGAACCACGGGCTCGTCACCGCGCTGAAGGTGACGGCGTACATCGCGGTCGGCAACACCTTCCTCGTCGTCGTGATCGGCGCGATGGCCGGCTACGCGTTCGCGTGGCTCGACTTCCCGGGGCGCGACTGGCTGTTCATCGGCGTGATCGGGCTGCTGGTGGTGCCGATCCAGATGGCCCTGATCCCCATGTTCCGCCTCTACGACAAGGTGGGCCTGTTCGACACGTGGGAGGGCATCGCGCTCTTCCACACGGCGTTCGGGCTGCCGTTCGCGATCTTCCTGCTGCGGAACTTCTTCGTCGGCCTCCCGAAGGACATCCTCGAGTCCGCGCGCATCGACGGCGCGTCGGAGATCCGCATCTTCCTGCGCCTGATCCTGCCGCTCGGCCTGCCGGCGATCGCGTCGCTCGGGATCTTCCAGTTCCTGTGGACGTGGAACGACCTGCTCGTCGCGCTGACGTTCGGGCAGAACACGACGCCGATCACGGTCTGGATCGCCGGGCAGCTGCGCGAGTTCGGGACGAGCATCGACATCATCGCGCCGGCGTCGTTCATCTCCCTGATCATCCCGCTGGCGGTGTTCCTCGCGTTCCAGCGGTACTTCGTGCAGGGACTGCTCGCCGGCTCGGTCAAGTAAAGGACGCTTAACCTGTGGGCGTGGAACGGTGTGCCGTCGTGGGCAGCGGCCTGGCAGCGCTCACCGCGTACGCGACGCTGCGTCACGGGGGGATCGCCGCCGGGGAGATCGCCGTCTTCGGGACGCACGCCGACCCGACCGAGGTGTGGCGCGGCCGCGCCGCGGCGATCCGGCAGCGGCGGATGCGCTCCGAGTCGGACGGGCACGTCGCCGCGCCGGCCTGGCCGGGCCTCGCGCTGCGCGAGGCGCGCCCGCGGGCGCTCTGGCAGACCGTCTCGAACCGCTACCACCCATCGGTCGACCTCTTCCTGCGCCACGCCGAGCGCGTCCGCGACCGCAGCGGCTGGGCGGAGAGCTTCCGCGAGCGCCGCGTCGAGCGGATCGCGGCGGTCGACGGCGGCTTCGAGGTCGACGGCGAGGGGCCGTTCGCCCACGTGCTCGTCGCGACCGGCCATCCGGGGCTGTCGATGCCCGAGCCGTACGCCTCCGACCCGCGCGCCGTGCACGCGTACGAGCCGCACGAGTACGCCGACAAGGTCGCCGTCGTCGGCGCGGGGATGGCCGCCGCCACCGAGTGGCTGAACGCGCTCGCCGCGGGCGCCGAGGTCGTCTCGATCCGCCGCCGCGAGCCGCTGCGCCGGCCGCTCAACGCGCCGAGGCCGCTCTTCTCGCGCCGCGGCCTGGCGCCGTACCACGCGCTCGGCGTCGAGCGGCGCGCCGCCCGGCTGCGGGAGCTCGCCGCCCCCTCGTACCCGCCGGGCCGCGCCTGGGACGAGCCGCTGCTGCGCGCCGAGCGGGAGGGCCGGTTCCGGGTCGAGCGGGCGCCGAACGGCGCCGCGCAGGTGATCTGCGCCACCGGCTTCCGCTCCGGGTACGCGGAGGACCCGCTGCTGGCGCGGCTCGTGGCCGAGCACGACCTCGCGACGCACGACCGGTGGATCCTGGTCGACCCCGACTGCACCGTCCCCGCGCTCACCGGCCCCGACCGGACGCTCGCGCTCGCGGGCATCGCCGCGCAGTGGGCCTTCCCCGCCGCCGACACCCTCGCGGGCGCGAAGTACGCCGCCCGCGCCTTCCTGCGCCGCGCATGTCGTACACGCTGAGCGGCCGCATCCAGTCGCGCCTCGGCGCGGCGGTGCCCGCGCTCGTGGTGGCGCTGGCCCTCCAGCGCTGGTGGGCGATCGAGCTGGTGGCGCTGATGCTGGCGATCGGGCTTGCGCTCGACGCCGGCGTCTACCACCGGGCCCTGGCCTACCAGCCGGCCTGGGCGGCCGTGCCGCTCGGCGCGCTCGAGCTCGGCCTGACCTACGGCGCCATGCGCCTCCTGTGGGAGATGCCGCCGCCGCTCTGGGAGGCGCTCCTCCTCTATGGGGTCGCGTGGCTCTCCGGCCAGGTGTCCGGCCACGCCCTCTTCCCGCGGCTGCGGCTCGACTACGCCGAGGCGGGCGGCGAGCTCGGCCGTGCAGGCGTCGTGACGGCCGCGGCGGTCGCGCTGACGCTGGTGGGCGGCCTCGGGGCGGCGTACGCCGTCCTGCCGCCGACCGTCCACCTGCACGGGGTCGTCCAGGGGCCGCTCGTGATCACGCGCTCCGAGAAGCTCGTCGGCGGGATCGTCCGCGGCGGCATCGTCGTCCACGCCGACCACGTCACGATCAGCCACGTCTCGGTGGTCGGCGGCGAGTACGGCATCAACGTCGAGCACGCCGACCACGTGATGCTCGACCACGTCCGCGTCCTCCGCTCGCAGCTCGACGGCATCCGCGCCCTCGACGCGGGCGTGATGATCCACGACTGCTCGGTGTCGGCGCCCGCCGGCCCGCTCGTGACGGGGATCCTGATCTCGTACTCGATGGGCCGGTCGATGAGCATGGTCTCCGGCTGCCACGTGTCGGGCACGCGCGAGGGGATCGCGACGCACTCGTCGATGGTCGACATCATGGACAACCACGTCAGCGACACCAGCGTGCGCGGCATCCTGCTGGGCGAGATGTCGATGGACATGGCCAGCGGGAACGACGTCGAGGGCGCGCGCGGCATCGGCATCTCCTGCATGGACCACTCGATGTGCGAGATCAAGCACAACACGATCGCCGGCACGCGGGTCGCCGACCCCGAGGATCCGTCGGCGGGCGGCGTCGCGATCGAGTCGTACTTCTACGGCGAGGCGACGGTCGACCACAACACGATCGTCGCCAGCCCCGGCGGCGTCCGCGCGTTCGTCAACTCGTCGATCGAGCGGGGATGACGGCCGCCGGCCCGGGCCGCTTCCAGCTCGTCGTCCGGACGGGGCACCCGAGTTTCCTCGACCTCCCGTGGCAGGAGCCGCTGGAGGAGTGGCAGTCGGAGCGGCTGGTCAAGGTGATCCGCGGCATCAGCCGCCACGTGGTGCGCTTCGTCGAGTACGGCGGCGCGCTCTACGCGGTCAAGGAGCTGCCCGAGCGGCCGGCGCGGAGGGAGTACGGGCTGCTGCGCTCCCTCGAGGAGCAGGGCCTC